>JAKSCJ010000369.1 GCA_022360675.1 Lysobacterales bacterium | reverse complement strand
CGCCGGCCGTACCACCCGTGGCCATCGCATCCACGCCAGTGGCGAGCACGAGATTGCCAACCCGGCGGATTATTTATCGGTGTTGGAAAAAGCCTATGTGTTGGCCGATGCCGAACAACGCCGTGAGCAGGTGGTATCGCAAAGCCAAAAAGCAGCGGCTGAAGCCGGTTTAACCGCACGTTTAGAGCCCGGTTTGGTGGAAGAAGTGACCGCGCTGGTGGAGTGGCCAGTGGCCGTGTTGTGCAGCTTTGATGAAGATTTCCTGCAAGTGCCCGCCGAGGCTTTGATCTCGAGCATGGAGCATCATCAGAAATTCTTCCCGCTGCTCAACGCCGATGGTTCTTTGAGCAATCGCTTCATTGCCTTCGCGAATATCGAAAGCAAAGCGCCCGAGCGCGTACGTGACGGTTTCGAGCGCGTGGTGCGCCCGCGTTTGGCCGATGCCAAGTTCTTTTGGGATCAAGATCTCAAACGCGGCTTGGGCGATTACCAAAAAATGCTGGAAAACGTAGTTTTCCAAAACAAATTGGGCAGCTTGGCCGACAAAACCCGCCGTGTGGCGGCCTTGGCCGGTCGTATTGCTGCGCAGTTACAGCTGGATGCCAGCGCTCCGGTACGTGCCGCTGAGCTGGCACGCTGCGATTTAATGTCGGAAATGGTGGGCGAATTCCCCGAGCTGCAAGGCATTATGGGGCGCTACTACGCGGCCGTGGGTGGCGAGCCCGAAGCCGTGGCCCAAGCTATCGACGAACACTACAATCCGCGTCAGTCGGGCGACCCGATCGCTGCTGGCGATGCCGGTCGTATTTTGGCCGTGGCAGAAAAAACCGACACCTTGGTGGGTATTTTTGCCGCTAGCTTGAAGCCTACCGGTGCTAAAGATCCGTTTGCCTTGCGTCGTGCAGCTTTAGGCTTGGTGCGCACCTTAATTGAAGGTGAGCTGGAGCTGGAGATTTCCTGGTTGCTGCAACAAGCGGCCGAAGTCTTAAGCGAGCAACTGCCTGTGGACGAAAAACTGCAAGGCGAAGTTCGCAGCTTTATTCTTGATCGCCTCACCGGTTATCTGAAAGATCAAGGCTTTAGCGCTGGCGAGATTCAAGCCGTTACCGCCTTGAGTTTGGATCACTTGCTGGACTTGCACGCCCGTGTGCAAGCGGTGAAAGAATTCGCCGCCCTGCCCCAGGCCGAGTCTTTAAGTGCGGCGAATAAGCGCTGCGCCAATATTTTGCGCCAGGCCGAGGTGGAGATCCCCACCCAGGTCGATAGCCAAGTACTGGAAGCGGCAGCCGAGCAGTCGTTAAACGAGGCCGTGATGGCCGCGCAAGCCCAGGTCAGCGCTTTGTTGGAGCAACGCCAATACACCGAAGCCATGAGCCAGCTGGCTCAGTTGGAAGCCCCGGTGAACCAGTTCTTCGACGATGTGATGGTGATGGCCGATGACGAGGCGGTTCGTCTGAATCGTTTGGCGCTGGTGTCGGCGCTGCGACGTTTATTCCTCAGCATTGCTGATGTCAGCAAGCTGAGCGGCTAAGCCTGTGCCACGCTTGTTGCTGGTCGATAGCGCGCTGCTCCACGATGAGCAGCAGCTCCAGCGCGAGCGTCTTGAAGCTTTGATCGCCTTTTCAAAAGGCGATTGGCGCTTATTGTTTTTGAGTTGGCAGCCCGAACAATGGCTGCCCAGCCGCCGCTCGGTGGATCAAGAGTTGGTGTTTCAACAACAGATTCACGAACAACTCACCCGCTGGGGGGCCGATCTCGATGGCTTTGTGTATTTGCCCTCGCCGGTGTTTGGACGCCGACGTCTGCGCGCGCGTTGCTTATCGGCGGTGGCCAAACGTTACCGGCTAGCCGCCGAGGCCGTGAGCTTATTGAGCGCCCGCCCGCAAAATATTGAAGCGGGCATCATGGCGGGCTTAAGCGTGATGCAATTGGCCAGCGACGATAAGCGTGTGGCGACCGTCACCCAAGTGCAAGATTTAGAACAAGCGTTGGCGCGTTTGCCCGCTTAGGGCGTGGCAGCCTTTAGGTGTTTTAATCGTGCTCGTTCAGGGTGTCGTCTTCGATTTCACTTTCGATTTCACTTGGGGTTTCTAACCACGGGTGTAGCGTATTGAGTAACGCTTCAATGCCTTGTTTTTTCAAGGCAGAAAACATTTGCACTGAGCTACCCGGCGGCAGTTGGCGTTTGACCTTCTGCAAGGTTTGCAGGGCTGCGCCCCGGCTGAGTTTGTCGGCTTTGTTCAGCACCACATGGCAGGGCATGGCGCCATTTTGGCTCCAAGTCAGCATGTGTTGATCGTGCTCGGTTAATGGATGGCGAATATCCATAATGATGACCAAGCCGTGCAAGCTGCGGCGCTGGGTGAAATAGCGGTCCATCAGCTGGCCCCAGTGCTTTTTCAGCTCTTGTGGCACCTTGGCGTAGCCGTAACCGGGTAAATCGGCCAGGCGTTGCTCTGGGCCCAGATCGAAATAAACAATTTGTTGGGTACGCCCCGGTGTGCGGCTGGTGCGTGCCAGGCGACCTTGGTCGCACAAACGATTAATGACGCTGGACTTACCCACATTGGAGCGTCCGGCAAACGCTATCTCGCGTCCCCGATCGGTTGGCAACTGACGCCATTCGTGGGCGGCATTGATGTAGCTGGCGCGTCGAAAACGCTGATGAAAGGCTTTAAGTTGGTCTGGAGTCAATTTCACGGCTGGCAACGTTGGTTCGGGACAGGGATAATAACGGTTTTCTCTCGCCTCAGGAGTTTCGCAATGAATCGTGTGTTGTTACTGGCCCTGGCATTGGCATTCACTGGCGCAGCGCAGGCTGCGGGTGACGCGGCTGCAGGTCAGTCTAAGGCCGCAGTGTGTGCGGCTTGCCACGGTGCCGACGGCAATAGCGCCGTACCACAATGGCCCAAGCTGGCTGGCCAGCATGCCGACTATATCGCCAATCAGGTGCGTATGGTACGTGACGGCGATCGTCAAATCGTGGAAATGGTAGGCATTGTTGCGGGCCTGAGCGATCAGGATATCGATGATATCTCCGCCTATTATGCCAGCCAAACCATCAAACCCGGCAGTGCCGATGAAGCTAAAGTGGCTTTAGGCGAAAAAATCTACCGTGCCGGTAACGCAGAAAGCGGTGTTCCCGCCTGCATGGCATGCCATGGTCCCACCGGCCAAGGTAATCCGGCTTCTGGTTATCCTGCTGTTGCCGGCCAGCACGATGCTTACCTGAGCAATCGTCTGCAAAAATACCGCAATGGCCAAGTGAACGGCGCGGAAGATCCGTATAGCCCGCAAATGGTTACCGTTGCCAAAGAACTGACCGACGAAGAAATCAGCGCGGTCGCTTCTTACATGCAAGGTTTGCACAGCGCCAAATAATGGCGGCTGGCCGCTGTTTGGCCAGCATTCCATGTTGCTCGTTTGTGTGCGTGAGCGGACGATTGAGCACCATGGTCGATCGCGGCTTCAGATTGAAGCCGCGACCTAATACTCGAGGCGGTTCAGGTTTGAATGCGGGATCAAAGGTGGCATTAGCCGCAGCCCTT
The DNA here is from genome assembly GCA_022360675.1 of Lysobacterales bacterium. Lineage (GTDB taxonomy): Bacteria > Pseudomonadota > Gammaproteobacteria > Xanthomonadales > Wenzhouxiangellaceae > JAKSCJ01. The sequence continues at coordinate 12,918 of JAKSCJ010000369.1, read as the reverse complement.
ACCCGGTAAACCTTGGCACCACGAGTCGCTCGGATGCGTAATAAGTTCAGGGATGCGATGGGTAACGGCTCGATCAGACCCGTGCGACGGTGGAACCCGTTGCCCGATTCGTGGTCATTTTAAGGGCAGTGCTGATGAGTGGCATCAAAGGCGGTGAACACCCCGACCATTGAACCTAGAGTTCAGTAACGGTTCATCGCAGCTATGGTGTAATTGACACACTCGTGATGGCTAAAACATCACAGTAATGCTTTTTGTGTATCAGCAACCAAAGCTACAATGGTGCGATACCCCCAGTCTCACGCAGGACTTATTGCGGTCTTCGCTGCGATAATTCTTTTTTGTTATGGAGCAGTTTCATGCGAATTTTGATGATGGCGGCCCTGTTGGCTTTAGCCCCGCTGAGCCTGATGGCACAAAACAGCCCGTGGAAAGAAGGCGTTCACTACTACGTAATTGAACAACAATCCAACAGCAGCGACGACAAGATGCTGGTGGAAGAAGTCTTCAGCTACGCCTGCCCGCACTGTAATAGCTTCCAGCCCACCGTTGGCCCCTGGCATAAGCAACTGCCTGCCGATGTGGCATTCAAGCGTTTACCCGCCGTTTTCAGCCGCAGCTGGGAACCTTATGCGCGCGCTTACTTAACTTTTGAAGCCATGGGTATTACCGAAGAAACCCATCAAGCTTTATTCGATGCTCTGCATCGCGATCGCAAGCCGCTGCGCACCATCGATCAAATCGCCGACTTCGTTGCCGGTTTGGGTGTCGATAAAGGCAAGTTTATGTCGACCGCTAACTCGTTTGCGGTGAACGGCCGTTTAAACCAAGCCAACAGCTTGGTGCGCCGTTACGGCATCACCGGCACCCCCAGCTTAGTGATCGACGGTAAATACCGTATTGCTGCTGGTGGCGAGCTGAAAACCTATGCTGATCTGCTGAATGTGGCCGACTTCTTAATCGAAAAACGTCGCCAAGAGCGCGGCGCAGTCGCTGCTAACTAAGCACTTTGGCTCGATGAACCACTCGTTGCCTACAGAGGGTTCAAACGATCACGCTTCCACGCCCAGCGCTACTCAGCCTGGGCGTGGTGGCGATTCCACCTCGGCCGCTTCTGCGATCGATCGCCTGAAGCTGCTCAGCTATAACATTCAGGCTGCCACCACCACACGCCGCTATCACGAATATGTCACCCACAGCTGGCGTCAGGTTTTGCCCCACGTGGGGCGGATGGATAACCTCGATGCCATCGCCGAGTGTTTGCGTGAATACGATATGGTGGGCTTGCAAGAGGCCGATGCGGGCAGTTTACGCTCGGGCTTTTTGAATCAAACCGGCTACTTGGCTTTACACGCCGGTTTTTCGTACTGGCATCATCAAAGTAATCGACGTGTGGGGCGCTTTGCCCATGTGGGCAACAGTGTGCTGTCGCGCTTTGTGCCCGATGCGATCGAAGAACACCGCCTACCCGGCGCTATTCCCGGGCGCGGCGTGTTGCTCACCCGCTTCCCTTTAGAGCAGGGTTTTTTGGTTTTGGCAGTGGCGCATTTGGCCTTAGGTCGGCGGGCCCGTGAGCAGCAGCTCAATTTCATTTACGAGCTGTTGTGTGATGAGCCTAATGTGATTTTGATGGGCGATTTTAATGCCTCGCCCCAGAGTCCCGAAATTCAGCGCTTTATCGAGCAGTCGGCCTATGTGGGCGATGGGGCTGAACAAGCCAGCTTCCCCAGTTGGCGGCCACGACGCGCCATCGACTACATCATGGTAAGCCCAAGCTTAAAGCTGCATCAGATACAGCCTTTGCCTTTGCTATTTTCCGATCATTTGCCCATCGCGGCGGAAGTGGGTTTGCCCTCGCCATTACGAGAATTTGCTGTGCCGGTGCCCGCCCATAGCGGCGTTTAATGCCCCCATTCTAGCGATTGCTGCGCGCCAAAAAGCCAAAGGGCCAAAAGCTAAAGGGTAAATACAAGGGTAAACTCCTTGACCAAAACCTTAGCTAACAATTTTGGCTAAAAAAATCTTGCCCAACACTTCAAGCTTTAGAATCTCAGGCCGCTTGCAACAGCTGCTGAAACTCTTCCTCGCTACGCCAATGAAAACCGTGTACAAAACGCGGTAATAACCAGCGCGACTGGCCTTGTTCCACATAGGTTCCGGCGGTGGTGAAGGCGGCTTCTAAACCCATTTTGGGTCCGTGTTTGGGCAGATACTCTTCACTTAAATACGGATTTGTGTGGCCGTAAGGGTAAGCAAACAGACGCGGCGAGATTTGGTAGCGCTGGTGCAGATATTCGGAGCTGCGGCGAATTTCGAGCTCGCATAAATCAAAATTATGAATGCTGTGGAAATTACCTTGGGGGTAACCGGGCGATTCGTTGCAGGTTTCGTGATTGTGATCCCAGCTGTGGTTTTCCAGGCTCAGCAAAGGGTGTTTTGCCGCCTGTTCCCAGTCGCTATTGTCGTCCCAGCCGATAGCATTGTGACAAGCTTGGTCGATATCGCGTCGCGCCCGGTCTGAGGCAATCACAAACGCGGTGGCGTGTAGCTGCGCTTGTTGTTGTCCGTGGTTTTGTTGGAAGGCTTCGAGAATTGGCAAAAAACCGGCCAGCTCGCCATATTCAGGATGATTCACCGCGCGAAAGTCGCTGCTCATGCCGTCGTCAAAGCTAATGGCTACCGCATGCTGTAAATCGGTGTCGCTGCGTTCACCCCGTTGCCACTCGGCCACCCAGGTTAAGGGCACCACTCGCAAGCCTTGCTGTTGGATGTATTCCAAGTCGTGGGCCAAGGCGCGATGCCCGTTATGACGGTAATCGTTGCCGGCAATAATTTGTGAGTGATAGCAAAGAACGGGAATACGCATGATATCGCAGTGATGAGTGAGTAATGGTGGGTGATCGTGTGAATGGCGCTGCTGGTTGATGTTTGTTGTTCGTGTGGGCTCGTTGTTGGTGCGGTCCCGTTGTTGGTGTGCGCTTTAGTTTAACAAAATCGGGCTTTTAAGACGGTTTCGGCCAGCGCGGTTTCACATTACACTGCACGCTTAAACTTTGGCTGAATCACATCGCGCGAAAAACGCTAAACACTTGGTATGAAAACATTCGTTAAAGCAACTCTTAGACGCATCAAGACCGAAACCGTCGATGCCTGTACCTATTTCTTTTTGCCCATCCCGGCGTTGTTATTACCCTGGTTTATTGCTTATCGAATTTATTTTCGCCTAGCGGCGTTTCAGTGGGTGTTTGCTTATCCATCGCGGGTGGCAGCCGAAAACATGGCCCAGTTTGGCATTACCGACGACCTCCCCGCCTTTGAGGCCAAGCGCCGTTTTCGTTTGGTGTTGATGATGGATATCGTCGATATGTGGTTGTCTATCGTGCGTGGGCGCCATGCTTTAAAACGCCTGGTGAAGCAAAATCGCAACTGGCCCAGCGAACGGCCACTGATGGTGATTGGTAGCCACTGGGGGCCGGGCATGCTGGGTTTACGCAGCATGCGTTCCCAGGGCTTATTGCCGCATTTTGTGATTCGCCCAGTGCCTTCCGAGTTAAAACGTACCCGGTTTTTATTCTGGCTGTATCGGCGGGTGCGCACATGGCATTTGAACCAATTGCTGCCGGGCAAACGCTTTAATACCGGCACCAGTCCGCGCCGTTTAATTCAAGCGATGGAAGGGGGGGCGGCTATTTTGATGCTGGCCGACACGCCTGCCGATAACGAGCGCGAAACCATTCCCGTGGATTTGTATGGTCGCTCGGCGTTTATTCATCGTGGCTTTACCAAAACGCTGGCGCGACGCAAGATTGCCTATGTCACTTTCAGCATGGGCTTAGACTGGCACGATGGCCGACGCGCTATCGATGTGCGCCCGGTGCGTATTGAAAGCCAGGCGCAAGTGATTCAAGACGACTTAGCCCAGTTTATTAACGATACGCTATGGCGTGATCCGGGCCAGTGGCAAATGTGGCCTTTTACCAAGCAATTTTTGCGCTTTGTAGAGCCTGCGCCCGGCAGTTAATGATTGCCAAGTTTAAGCGAGTTATAGCGAGTTATAGCAAGTTATAAGCAAGTTATAAAAAAGGGGCGCTCAGCTGAGCGCCCCTTTTTTTACTTGATTCATCGCCTGGCCGTCTCGTTGCGCTTTACACACAACTTGAAAGCGCGAGCTTATTCGCCTTCGGTTTCGGCGTGACGCTTGAATGCTTCGACAATGACTTCGCGTGCTTCTTGCGTGTCGCGCCAGCCGTCGATTTTCACCCATTTGCCTTTTTCCAGATCTTTGTAGTGCTGGAAGAAGTGAGCGATTTGGTCGAGCAGGTTTTGCGGCAGATCGCGAACTGAGGTCACATCGCGGTACAGCTCGCTGACTTTGCCCACGGGTACGGCGATCAGTTTTTCGTCTTCACCGGCTTCGTCGGTCATTTTCAGCACGCCTACGGGACGACAACGCACCACAGAACCCGGAATCAACGGAACCGGCATCACTACCAGCACGTCGGCCGGATCGCCATCGCCGCATAAGGTTTGCGGAATGTAGCCGTAGTTGCAGGGGTAGCGCATGGCGGTGGTGAGTACCCGATCAACGAAGATAGCACCGGTGTTTTTATCCACCTCGTACTTGACGGCTTCGCTGTTCATGGGAATCTCGATGATGACATTGATGTCGTCGGGCACATCACGGCCCGCAGGGATTTCTTTCAAAGGCATGGTCGGTATCGCGTGCTTTGTAAGTGTGAAGTGGAAAACCGGGCTTTTGTGAAAAAACTCGGCCCAAGGCAAAACCCCCGCATTATATCGGATCCACCGGCCGGACTCGAACATCTTTGCTTTAGTTGGCTGATTTTTCTGTTTTATTGAACAGCGCTATTTGCTAATCATTTCTCGAAATATTTAGATAAACAAAAAAAATCACCATCAATATTGTGGTTCAGAAGGTCAATAGTAGATAAAAATTCTGAAAATGGTATTGAAAGACCACCTAGTCTAACTGCTAGAATGCCTCGTCGTTTTCTTGTTGAGTGGCATTCAGTGCGGCCGCCCAAGACCTCGCTGAACCACCGCAGGCGCGGCCATTAATACATGGAATGTGTTGATGCGATGGCGCTTGGTTAGCGGTGCTGGTGCTCTTTCTATCCCGCTGGCTTGGCAGCACAGACTGGCCTGATGATTAAGGCCAGGCCTTCTTTTGGCTATGTACACGGGATGGGGAGAATCAATGAATCTAACGATCATACCGCCAATCCTTGGCATTATTGGGCTGGTTGCGGCCTATTTCATTTTCCTATTGGTGAAACGCTACCACGGCGGTGAAGGCCGGGTGGCAGAAATTGCCGAAGCCATTCACAGCGGAGCCATGGTGTTCATGCGCTCTGAATACCGCATCATGATTATCTTCGCCGCCTTATTGGCGGTTTTTTTGTTTATCGCATTTCCTTCATGGCATACCGCCGTGGCCTTTATTACCGGTGCCTTATCGTCGGCTATTGCCGGTTTCATCGGCATGTATACCGCCACCAAGGCCAATGTACGCACCACGATTGCGGCTGAAAAAGATGGCGCTCCGGCGGCTTTATCGGTGGCGTTTTTTGGTGGTTCCATCATGGGTCTAACCGTGGCGTCCATGGGCTTGCTGGGCCTGGGTGCTTTGTATTACTTCTTCGGCGCGGATCCTGAACATGCAGAAGCCATTCACGGCTTTGGCATGGGGGCATCGGTGGTGGCCTTGTTCTCGCGCGTGGGGGGCGGCATCTTCACCAAGAGTGCCGATGTGGGTGCCGACTTGGTGGGCAAAATCGAGGCCGGAATTCCCGAAGACGACCCACGCAACCCCGGCGTGATTGCCGACAATGTGGGCGATAACGTGGGCGATGTGGCCGGTATGGGCTCGGATATTTTCGAATCCTATTGCGGCTCGATGATTGCCTGTATCGCCATTGCTGCCACCTTTGCGGTGAGTAATCCACTGGGGCCGCAGAATCAACTGATGTTTTTACCGCTGGCGCTGGCTTCGGTGGGGCTTTTGTGTTCCATCATCGGCATTATGCTGGTGCGTATGGTGTCGTCTTTAGAGCCTGCTAAAGCATTGCGTATGGGCACTTTTGGTGCGGCCTTGCTGTTTATCATCGTGGCTTATTTTGTGGTCACCCAGCTGGAGATCAGCAGTAATGTGTGGTGGTGCGTGGTATGTGGTGCCGTGGGTGGCATTGGTATTGGTTTAATCACCGAGTACTACACCGGTGGTAAGCCGGTGCGCAATATCGCTAAAGATGGCCAAACCGGTCCGGCTACGGTGATGATTTCGGGACTCGCTGTGGGTATGGAATCGGTGGTGTTGCCGGTGTTGATTATCGCCGCCATTATTTTCTTTACCAGCCATTTATTGCCCGCAGGCATGGGCGTTTACGGTGTGGGTATTGGCGCGGTGGGCATGTTGGCCACCGTGGGTATTACCATGGCTATTGACGCCTATGGCCCGGTTGCTGATAACGCCGGTGGCATTGCCGAAATGGCAGGCCTGGGCGAAAACGTGCGTGAAATCACCGACACCCTAGACGAACTGGGTAATACCACCGCCGCCATCGGTAAGGGGTTTGCCATCGGTGCAGCGGGTTTGGCGGCTTTGGCTATCATTGCGGCGTTTATTAAAACGGTGCAAGGCCGTGTGGAAGGCTTTGAACTGATTGTGAACGATCCACGTGTGCTCATGGGGATGTTCTTAGGCGGTATCTTCCCGTTCATTGTGTCGGCCATGACCATGCGTGCTGTGGGCACGGCGGCCTTCGATATGATTAACGAGATTCGCCGCCAGTTCCGCGAAATCCCAGGCTTGCTGGAAGGCAAAGCCCAGCCCGATAACGCCCGCTGTGTGGATATCGCCACCCGTGCCGCCCTGCGCCGCATGGTGGCTCCGGGTTTACTGGCGGTGTTAGCGCCCATTGTGGTGGGCTTTGGTTTAGGTGCCCATGCATTGGGCGGCCTGCTGGCCGGTGCTTTGGTGTCGTGTGTGTTGTTGGCGCTGACCATGGCCAATGCGGGTGGTGCTTGGGATAACGCCAAGAAATTTGTCGAAAAAGGTAACTTTGGCGGCAAAGGCTCTGAAACCCATAAAGCCGTGGTGGTGGGCGATACCGTTGGCGACCCATTCAAAGACACCTCGGGTCCGGCTATGAACATTTTGATTAATGTCATGGCCATCGTCAGCTTGGTGATTGCACCCTTATTAACGCAATAACGTTTGCTGCAATAAGCAGTACACTATGTAGCAAGACGCACGGGGGCTTTTGAGCCCCCGTGTGCTTAGTGCTTCAAAGAAGCTCGGTTAAGAACCACCGCTGTAAACATTGCCACCGCCATGCCCACCATTCCCGTACTGTGCTATCACAGCTTAAACATCGACAATAACGAATACCAAGGCAACGACCACGTCGCCTTCGCCCAGGATTTACGTCTGATTCATCAGCTGGGACGGCGCATTATTCCTTTGCAATGGCTGGTGGATTGGCTGCGCGGCCGTCGCCCCGATAGCGATGTGGCCGGTGGTGTGGTGATGAGCATGGACGATGGTTCGTGGTTCGATTTTCACGATATGCCCCATCCCAGCTGTGGCCAGCAGCGCGGCATGTTGGGTATCTTGCGAGATTTCCAACAAGAAGTGGGCACTGCGCAACCTCATCTGCATGCCACCAGTTTTGTCATTGCCTCGCCCCAGGCACGAGAAGAACTGGATCAAACTTGTTTGATTAAAGCGGGCTGGTGGGGCGATGATTGGTGGCAAGCGGCTAATGCCTCAGGCTTGATGACGGTGGAAAACCATAGCTGGGATCACCTGCATCCCACCTTGCAACAAGTGGCCCACAGCCGTCAGGCTAAAAGCGACTTCAGCCAGGTCGATAACTATCAAGACGCCAAGCAGCAAATTGCTGTAGCCAGCCAATATATCCAACAACGCTGCGGCACCGCCCCGCGTATCTTTGCCTATCCGTGGGGCCATACCAGCGATTATTTATTAGAAGAATACCTCCCCTACGCTGGTGGACACGGCTTAGAAGCCGCAGTGACCACCGAGCCCCGCGTGTGTCATCGACAAGATAATCCCTGGCGTATTCCGCGTTTTGTTTGCGGTTGCGATTGGAAAACTGCTGAAGATATGAAGTCTTTACTAAGCCAGTAAGCGGCAGATCGTTCACAACGGCGAGCAAAATCTCATTCGTTTAACTGAGCCTTGATGTGCGGGTTGTTTACTGCAATAAGGGTTTAACTCTGCACTGCTTGTGTTTAGCCATTGGGGCGATATGATTGAAGTTGCTTTTGCTGGAAGTACAAGACGTTGCGAAAAGTAGTTTATTTAACGGCATTAGCAATGCTTATCGTGGGTACGGCTTTGTTTATTCATTATGGTCGCTCGATCTGGGTACCGGGGTATCAACAGTTGGTCGGTAAAAAAACATTGCTCGAGGCGATACAGCAATACGGGCCTGCTGCCGAAGCACGCCTGCAACAACGCTTTGCCCAGGCAGGTGTGGCGTATCCACCCGAACGCATTAGTTTGCTGGGCTTAAAGCAAGAACGCCAATTAGAGCTGTGGGCTCATGTAAATGGCCAAGCGCATCATGTGTATAGCTACTCCGTGCAAGCGGCCAGTGGTAAGTCTGGACCCAAACTACGTGAGGGCGACCGCCAAGTACCCGAAGGGCGTTATCAAATTGAGGGCTTAAATCCCAATAGTCGTTTTCATCTTTCGCTGAAGCTGAATTACCCCAATGCTTTTGATTGGAACCAAGCCAAGCGCGAAGGTCGAAACCTGCCCGGTAGTAATATTTTTATTCACGGCAAGGCGCAATCGGTAGGGTGTTTAGCGATGGGTGATGAAGCGATTGAAGAGCTCTTCACATTAGTGCATCGTACAGGTGTTCAAAAGACCGAAGTGCTGATTGCGCCCCGAGATCCTCGTCAACACCAACTACAACAACTTAGAGCCGCCCAAGTGCCGTGGGTGGCCCAGTTATATGGTGAGCTTGAAAACGCCTTTAAAGCTTTTCCCTTGCCGGAATCTAAGCCTTAGCCTGGCCAGGTTTGCCAATCTTCAAAATCGCTACTGTCGTAACCGTGTTGTTGCAGTAAATGGGCGAAATGGGCGCTATCTTGCGCCAGCATATCGCGCACTTGTTGGATCTCTTGAGGATGCACCAAACGCAGCCATTGTTGGCCGTCTTGTTCCATCAGGGGTACGGGGCGCTGTAGTGCGTTAATGGTTTCGATACCTCGTTGACCCACCATCACCCACAAACCGCTATCGTCTTGTTGACGGCGTAGACCACTAAAAACCGGGTGCTCGCTATCGCTAAAATTAAACTGTGCGTCGATCGCTAAATACTGGCAACAGCGTTGCAATAAGGTATTGGCGTTATGGCGATTGGGGGCGGGCAAGATCAATAAGCGCTCAGCTGGTATTTGCTGTAGCCAGTGTTCTAAATGATGACCATAACGGCTCAGTGCCAGCAGGCCTAATCGATCGGGTGCTGCCAGTAACTCTGTATCACAGGCCAATGACTGATGAGCAATATGGTGCAAATACGCCGATAAAGTACGTTGCACCGGATCTTTTAGCAGAACGATGTAGCGGCATTGTTGCTCGAGCTGGCGTTCGAGCAGCTCAGGGATATTAGGATGAAAGCCTGTGGGCTGGGTATCGCCAGTGCGCGGCGACCAAAAATAGCTGGCACAGCTATCACCAATCTGCTGGTGAGCGCTGGCCCGGGTAAATTTCTCACGATAAGCATCCAGCGTTTTCTCTGGCAAATACGAGAAATACTCGTCATCTTTCCCCGCAGGCATAAAGACTTGGGGGTGCTGGGCGAGTTGCTGATGTAGCCAAGTGGTGCCGCATTTTTGTGCACCGATAATCATAAAGTGAGGTAAGCCAGCTAGTTTGGATGATGATGTTGATGACGTGGGGGAGCTATTCATGGAGATAATTAGTGCAGCGTTGGGCTGCATTGTAGCCCGACTGGGCGTTTTAAATGGCTTACCAGCCTGAATCGATGGGGAATAATTACCGCTAGCCTGGCTAAAGATACCGTCTAAAATCAAAATGAAACAAGGGTTTAAGGGTAGCAAGCTGTAAAAACTAAGGCACACGGAAGTAAAAATCAGTGACTCTGAATATGAATTGATATCTAATGGAATCTAAATAAGTATCTTCAGAGAAGCGAGGGTTTATGGCGAAGACGACAGGCGACGAGCAAGTCGATGGGCCTTTATCGGCAAAATCGAAAGCACGGCCATCGGCCGCTGCTAACATTCTGGCCGCAGCCGCTGAATTATTTGCTGAGCGTGGTTTTTCGGGCTGTTCCATGCAAGATATTGCTTCCAACGCCAAAGTGAGTAAAGCCAATGTGTTTCATCATTTCGGCAGTAAAGAGAAACTGTATCAAGCCGTGTTACGCAGCACTATTGAAGAATCGGGCATTCGACTGAGTTCTTTGGTGCAGGATCAAAGCACGGCCCAAGCGCGCACCCAGCGGGTGACTGCTGCGCATCTACAGCATTTGCTGAACCGGCGTGAAGAAACTCATCTCTTATTGCGCGAGCTGTTTGAAGCAAACCCACTGCAACGCGATGCCATGATGCCCATGTTAGATAACAACTTCGGGCATATCGTTAAATTAATAGCCGATGGCCAGCAACGCGGCGAGTTTCGCAGCGATGTCGATGCGGCCAATGTGGCCTTATTGCTGGTGGGCGGTAATGTGATGTTCTTCTTAGGCGCAAAAATTTTGACGGATTACCTCAGCCATTATGCGCTGGATGACGCCAATGTATTTTCGAACGATGTGGCTAATGTGTTGCTCAATGGTTTACTCAAAGCCCCTAAGTCGGACAACTAAAGTGGTACGAAAGTAAAGTTATGCGGTGAAGTGTTTACCCTAACGCTTTGTGCCCGCTTGGCTTTATCCTGATTGGTTTTACAGCTTGTTACCACACTCGACTAACAGGGGATTTTCTTTTCCCCCATTATTATGTTGGAATTCTTCTGCGCAGCCGACGCCTCAACAGGCCATTGAGATTTTGGGTAGGATCTACGGTGGTCTGGTGGTAGGATGGCAAGCCGCGACACATTTGGGTTGTCTTAATTAGTTAAAAGTTAAATTTCTGCTAGACACCAAGCGCGCACGTATTGAGCAAGATGCAGTACGTTAGTTAAGAGCAAGGAGGATCTTCTACCCTTAATCAGTAACGGCCACCCAGCGGTAGGCACAGCATGCCTGAACAGTTATCCACAGATCTATTACATCTCATTCTCGAGGCGCATGCCTTGCGGGTGCGTATTTTCGCGACGCCCAAGCTGTGCGGGCGTTGGCAGGGCGTGCATCCTTCTGCCTATCAAGCGTCGTTTCATTTGGTGGGAGAAGGCCAGTGCTATTTGCATATGCGTCATTTGCGCACACCCATTCCACTGCAAGGTGGCGATTTAGTTCTATTGCCGCGCGACGACTGGCATATCTTAAGCAGCGAACCCCATCCCATGGGCGAAGAAGCCATCACGGGCGATATCCAAGGCCCGATGACGGCCATGATTTGTGGGGAAATTCGCTTCGATCAGCAAACCTCAAACCCCATTTTAGATGCTCTGCCACCCCTGGTGGTGATGCGCAAAGGTGATGCCGACGGTGCTTTAGACATGATCAGCCGCTTGTTGGCCTTAGAAGCCGAACGCAACGATCTGGGCAATGTCTTGGTGTTAAACCGTTTATCGGAAGCCTTGTTCGTGATGATTTTACGCCATCATTTAAAACATGAAGAGCAGAAAAAAGGCCTACTGGCGGCCCTGGCTGATCCACGTTTAACGAAAGCTCTGGTGGCTATTCATCGCTCGCCTGAAGAGCGCTGGCAAGTGGGTAGTTTGGCCAAAGTGGCGGGCATGTCGCGTACGGTGTTTGCCCAGCGTTTTGCCGAAGTCTTAGGGTTAACGCCCATCGAATACCTCACCCGTTGGCGCATGCAATTGGCCCAACAATGGTTGCGTGAGCGACGCGAACCGGTAAGTGTGGTGGCGAAAAAGCTCGGTTATGAAACCGAAACCGCCTTCCGCCGAGCTTTCCAGCGTATTACCGGCATGACGCCCGGCCGCCTACGCCGCCAAGGTTGATACCTGCCTTTCTTTCGTATTGATTCAGCTTGTCTTTGTTTCAGCCAATCTAACCGCTCCCCGCACTGTTTGAGCCCTGCCTGTTGCGCTTTGCGTGTACAGTGCATGCATCTTACTTATGGCCCAGCTGATGAGGGGAGAAATCGTGAGCGCTGGAATAACAAGAGCCGTAATCGCCGGACTGTGTCTGTGTGCGAGCACCTTAAGCTGGGCCGATAAGCCCGAAAAAGCACCCGATCGCAGCACCGGAACCGGACCCTATGAGCGCCTGCTATTGCGCGAGGTGATCGTCATTAATGGTGAAGGCGCGCCGCCGGTGGGGCCGATGGATGTGCTGATCGAAGGCAACCGCATTGCCAAAATTGCTAGCGCAGGCAGCCCTAAATCATTACTGCCCGATGATGACCGCATCGAGATCGACACCAACACCCAGGTGATGGAGCTCAATGGTCAGTACCTCTTGCCCGGCTTTGTGGATATGCACGGTCACTTGGGCGGTGAAGATCAAAAAGTCAGTGCTGAATATGTACTGAAATTATGGCTGGCCCACGGTGTGACCACCGTGCGCGAGCCCGGCAGTTTCAACGGTTTGGAGTGGACGCTGGAGCACGCTCAACGCAGCGAAAAAGGCGAGATCGCCGCGCCGCGAATTATTCCCTATGCTGGTTTTGGCGCGGGTAGGGACGAGCCCATCACCACTGCCGAACAGGCAAGGAGCTGGGTGAAAGACATCAAAAAAGAGGGTGCCCGTGGCATTAAGTTTTTCG
>JAKSCJ010000149.1 GCA_022360675.1 Lysobacterales bacterium | reverse complement strand
AGACCGTTTCAGTCGTTAATTCTGTGCTAGTGACCTGAACTAGTATTCTGAGATAGTGATCTCACTTTATTAATCTGAAGCGGAATGTCGGGTGTGTAAGTGCCAGTTGATATGGCTTGGCTGGCCTTACAAACACGGCAATTTAAGGATGATTATGCCGCTGCATTTTGTTTAGGTAGCGGCACCACCGTGAGTATATTCATGACTGCTGCCAAAAAGTCCCCATTTGTAAGTCGTCGGTCTTACCGTTATTCCCTTCGCGTCTTCTTGTTGCTGTTGCTAACACTGCTGACGTTGAGTGTAGGCAGCACGCCCGTGTATGCCTACAGCGCCATTAGTTACGAAGGCGAGTTGGATCTCGGCGACGACATCACGTTTTTGTCCCAATGGGAAATCTCACCCGATGGGCGTTTTCTCTTCGCTTATCTGATTAGTGGCATGCGAGTGGTGTCGTTCCATCGTGATCCTGAGACCGGACACTTGGTGCAGGTGGGTTCTTTGGCGGTAGATGTAAACGAGACCCGTGGCATCGAAATGCAGATTAGTGACGATGGGCATTTTCTGTATCTGACCGGCAATCGTTTAGACACCATCCAGCAAATTGCTATCGATCAGGGCAGCGGTGCTTTATCGATGATGAACCCTGAAGCACTGCGTTTAGGGCCAGCGGCCAATATTTATAATCTGTTGATTCAAGGCCAAAATCTGTACGTGGGGGCAGGTGTTAACACGCCAGAGGAGGGCTTTGGTCGTGTGTACCATGTACGCATCGAGCCCGGCAGTGGCGCGCTATCGCTGCGCGATGAAATGATCTTCCCTAGAAGCATCAACGCATTGTTCGGTACGCCCGATGGCCGCCATTTGTACGCCACCGAGATTCAGCCCCATCCATTGACACCGATGAATTTACTCCACGTGATCGATTTACAAGCACAAGGCTTTATGGGCGATTCACGCTTGGCACTGGAAGCACCTTTTCATCCGTTGGTCAGCAAGGAACCGGCCATGGATGCTGAAGGCAAGTTTTTTTACGCCATCGGTTTGATGGACACCGATCCGCCGTTTAGTTTCTTGCTGACCTTTGAGCGCGATGCCGAAACTGGGCTCATGGGTTATCGTGAAAAACGTTTAGGGTTGACCCGTTTTCGTGGCGAAGATCAAATTATTCCCATGCTCGATGGCCAAATGATGGCGAGCGCACAAAGAGATCGGGTGGTGACTTTTTTTATCCATCCGCAAAACGGTAGTGTTCAGGAATTACAAAACAACAGCCCCGAGCCACTCTACGGTTACCGGGTTTTTATTACCGATCCTGAGAATAAATTTCTTTACGCCGCCCGGCGCGAAGGGGTTAGTTTGTTTAGAATTAACGGGTTACCCACAGCGGTGCCGCAAGAAGTGCCAGCTTTGAGCCATTGGGCGGTGATCGCTTTGCTGTTTACGGTGGGTTTCTTCGGCTTGCTGTGCCAACGTTTTCGGCGCCGTGACGATGAAATCGTGCTGTAAAGCTTGTTAGAGAGCGAATGAATGTCGAATAACAAACGTGCCTTTGAACTGGTTTCCGAGTATCAACCCGGCGGTGACCAGCCCACTGCCATTAAAGACTTGGTGGGCGGATTACGCGATGGTTTATCCCACGTCACACTGTTGGGTGTAACGGGCTCGGGTAAGACCTTCACCATGGCCAATGTGATTCAGGAGCTGCAACGCCCCACTTTGATCATGGCGCCCAATAAAACCCTGGCGGCGCAGCTGTATGGCGAGTTCAAGTCATTCTTTCCCAATAATGCGGTGGAATACTTTGTCAGTTATTACGACTACTATCAGCCCGAAGCCTACGTGCCCACCAGCGATACTTTTATCGAGAAAGACGCCTCTATTAACGAGCACATCGAGCAAATGCGCTTGTCGGCCACCAAAGCTTTGTTGGAACGGCGCGATGTATTAATTGTGGGTACAGTGTCGGCCATTTACGGCCTGGGCGATCCCTCATCGTTCTTGAAAATGGTCTTATCGCTCACCCAAGGCGAGCAGGTGGATCAGCGTGGTGTTTTGCGCCGCTTGGCGGAAATGCAATATGCCCGCAACGATTTCGAACTGCGGCGCGGCACGTATCGCGTGCGCGGTGAGGTGATCGACGTCTTTCCTGGCGATTCCGATACCGAGGCGGTGCGCATTGAATTGTTCGATGATGAAGTGGAGCAAATCAGCTATTTTGATCCACTCACCGGCGAGGTGGTGCGGCGTGTTTCTGAAATCACCATCTTTCCCAAATCCCACTATGTAACGCCACGCCAAACCGTTTTGGATGCGGTGGAGGCCATTAAACTTGAGTTGGTCGATCGCCTGGAACATTTGCGCAATAACCAAAAGCTGCTCGAAGCCCAGCGTTTAGAGCAGCGCGCGCGTTTCGATTTGGAAATGATGCTGGAGTTGGGTTATTGCCAGGGTATCGAGAATTACTCGCGTCATCTCACCGGCCGTTCACCGGGCGATCCGCCACCCACTTTGTTCGATTACTTGCCCGACGATTCGCTATTAATCCTCGACGAAAGCCATGTCACCGTACCGCAGATCGGCGGCATGTTCCGGGGCGATCGCTCGCGTAAAGAAACCTTGGTGGAATACGGTTTTCGACTGCCCTCGGCCTTGGATAATCGCCCGCTGAAATTCGAAGAATGGGAAACGCGCTCGCCGCAGATGGTGTTTGTTTCAGCAACGCCACGACCTTATGAATTCGAGCACTCGGGCTTAATCGCCGAGCAGGTGGTGCGACCCACGGGTTTGGTGGATCCTGAGGTGGAAATCCGCCCGGTGGCCACTCAAGTGGATGATTTGCTGTCTGAGATTAATATTTGCGTGGCCGACGGCGACCGTGTGCTGGTGACTACGCTGACCAAACGCATGGCCGAGAGCCTGACGGAATATTTGAGCGAACACGGCGTGAAAGTGCGCTATTTGCACTCGGATATCGATACGGTAGAACGGGTGGAAATTATTCGCGATTTACGCCTGGGCGTATTCGATGTGTTGGTGGGTATTAACCTTTTGCGCGAAGGTTTAGATATGCCCGAGGTCTCGCTAGTGGCCATCTTAGATGCCGATAAAGAAGGCTTTTTGCGTTCAGAAGGCTCTTTGATTCAGACCATCGGTCGCGCTGCGCGTAATGCCAGTGGTAAAGCCATTTTGTACGCCGATAAAATCACCGGCTCTATGGATCGAGCGCTGAAAGAAACCGAGCGCCGCCGCAATAAACAAATGGCCTACAACGAACAACACGGCATCACGCCCAAAACCATTCGTAAAGCCATCACCGACATCATGGAAGGCGCCCACGAAGTCAAACCCGGCCAGGTTAAAGTCAGCAACAGTAAGAAAGTGGCCGAGGCAAAAGGCGGCTATCAACTCCCCGAAATTCTCACGCCCGAAGACGCCAGCAAACGCATGGCCGAGCTGGAAAAACAAATGTTCAAACACGCCGAAAACCTGGAATTCGAAGACGCCGCCCGCGTGCGCGACGAAATCAACCAACTCAAAGAACAAGCCTTTGGCGTGGCATCGTAGCCGCGCCTACTCCAACTCACCTTGCTGCTGTAAAAATGCATCGCGTACTTTCACGCCTATATCGGTGTGGTCGGTGAAGTAACCGTGAATGCCCCAGTGCAGCAGCAAGGCCATTTCGTCTTCCATGCTTTGGAATTGACCGTTGAGCTGTTGATGTAAAAACACAGCTTCGCTGCGTAAAGTGTAGGGATGAATACTGAAACCCAGTAGCAAGGCGTGGTTCAGCCAGTTTCGTGGTTGTTGATTAGGTGCTACGCCCAGGTGCAAGGTGTTCTTCCACGGCCCCAGGGCTGCGGCGTAGTTTTGATGCATCCACTGCAAGCTATCGCTTTCAATGAGCTGAGCGTAGCCCGTGTGTTCGTCGATATTCAGTAAGTCGTGAAAGCCACCGTAAAGCGCGTTTAAGTCGTCGCCTTGGCGGCTGTGATACTGCATATCGTAGGGTTGGTGGAAGTTACTTTGCCCATCGTTGTTCTGGCCTGCGGTGTTGCCCAAGAGTTGCACCAAGGGAAGTTCAACACCGTACTTTGGCATCCAGCGTTGCTTGAGCTGAATTAAATTGGCCACTTCAAACGATTGAATAAACACCCGCTCAGAATCGGTGAAGTCGGCTTCGACTAATTCACGCACCAACATCTCGCTTAAGTCACGGGCGATGGGCTGGCCGTCGATTTGTTGGCCTTCGTGGGCAAAATAGGTGGGGTGCTTGGTTTCAGGATAAATGCCGACTTTGCGGCCGCTGCGTTGTTCTTCGTCTTTGATTAATTGGATGATCTCGCGCAGGGTGGGAATCTCGAATTCGCCGTCGTATTGGGTGTTATCAGGCCGAATTTGAGGAATACGCTCGCGCGCCCGAAGTTGCTTGATTTCAGCCAAGGTGAAGTCTTCACTGAACCAGCCTTCGGTCACCACACCATCGATAATTTTCTGCGTCTGCAAATGGGCAAACTCCGGTCGCCCGGCCACATCGGTGGTGCCGCTGAGTTCGTTCTCGTGGCGGGCGATGAGCACACCGTCTTTAGTGCTCACCACATCGGGCTCGATAAAATCGGCGCCCATGTCTATGGCTAACTGATACGAAGCCAGTGTGTGTTCCGGACGATACGCGCTCGCCCCACGGTGAGCGATGATGACCGGACGCGAGGCTGAGGCCGAAGTAGCCCGTGAGTTTTTAGGATAAGCTTCCGACACCTGAGAGTCCTCGGCCGATGGCGAATGACAAGCACTGAGCACAAAGCAAGTAATCCAAACTAAGCAGCTTGGCAAAAGGGCGAATTTCAGCGCGGCGATACTCGATTTTCCAGTGGATGCATCATTCAACATGAGCTTGTTGCGGTGAAAGGCCATGCCATAGCCTACCGTTTTCAGGCGACTAATGGATGAAGCATTCGCATCAGGGTATCGGGTCTGTTTAGAGGCATTGATAAACAGCCTTTTCACTACACAACTTTAAGCTATTTTGGGAACCCGCCATGACCAACACCCACACCGTCGCCGTGGTGCAAGCCGCGCCTAAAGCCTTCGATACGTCGGCCACCATGGCCATGGTTCACGATTACCTTCAGCAAGCAGCCCAGGCCGGTGCCCGTTTGGTGGTGTTTCCCGAGGCTTTTTTGGGTGCTTACCCCAAAGGCTTGGACTTTGGTGCCCGGGTGGGCTCGCGCTCGGAAGCAGGTCGTGATGAATTCGCCCGTTATCACGCAGCCGCCATTGACGAACACGGCGACGAAGTACGCCAGCTCTGCGAATGGGCGCAAAGCTACCAGCTCAGTATTGTGATGGGCTGTGTGGAACGCGATGGCGGCACCTTGTATTGCACGGTGTTGTTTATCGACGAGCAAGGCCGCTATTTGGGCAAACATCGCAAGCTCATGCCCACCGCCATGGAACGTTTGATTTGGGGCTTCGGCGATGGCTCCACACTCACCGTGGTGGATACCGCCGTGGGTAAAACCGGCGCGGTGATCTGTTGGGAAAACTACATGCCATTGCTGCGCACCGCCATGTATGCCCAGGGCGTACAAATCTATTGCGCGCCCACGGTGGACGATCGCGAATCGTGGCTGCCCAGCATGCGTCACATTGCGGTGGAAGGTCGCTGCTTTGTGCTCTCGGCCTGCCAATTCGCAAAGCGCAGCGACTACCCCGCAGACTACGACTGCATCCAAGGCCAAGACCCCGATACCGTACTCATTCGCGGTGGCAGCTGCATCGTGAATCCCTTTGGCGACGTGCTGGCTGGCCCCTTGTATAACGAAAGCGGTTTACTACTGGCCGAAGTCGAACTGAATCAAATTCCCCGTGGCCAATACGATCTCGATACGGTTGGCCATTACGCCAGGCCCGATGTGTTTGAGTTGCAGGTGAATTGCCAGCCGCAACAGGCGGTGAAAATGGGCGAATAGGCCGTTCGTCGCAACACTTATGCAGGTAAGACCATAACTTATGCGTTTTTAGCAATATTTCTAGTTGTTATTTAAGCGTTAAAAGAACTCAAAGGCATACAGTTTTGTTTACAATAAACGCCAAGGCCCGTCATTAGGGGGCGCTGTAGGCGGAGTTCCTACACGCTGTACGGGCTGATTCGCACAAGGATAGTCAATTATGACGTCTTTCTCCCGGTGTCTGCGTATTCGACAATATACGCATAGGGGGATATCACGGCAGGGGAGACGATCATGCGCCGTTTCATGTTGGATTGGGTACTACCCATTGCAGCCAGCTCAGCGGTTTTTTCTGTTGCCGCAGCTGGCGCTATTCGTTTGATGGAGCGAATCTAAACGAGGCTTAATAACCAAACTGGCGACGGGGGTAATCGGTTTGGTTGGTAGCTACTTAAAG
Organism: Lysobacterales bacterium; assembly: GCA_022360675.1. Lineage (GTDB taxonomy): Bacteria > Pseudomonadota > Gammaproteobacteria > Xanthomonadales > Wenzhouxiangellaceae > JAKSCJ01. The sequence goes on along the minus strand of JAKSCJ010000149.1, from coordinate 6,202 downwards.
CTAGTGAGCCTGGTGGATTCTGACTGAAAAGCCATAGGGGGCGGCCGGTGATGCGCGTTACGCAAGTAACGACACACCGGCTTTTTCATGCCTGTGGTTTTGTGCTCTACACAATGATTATTTTGCTTTGCTCCATAAAAAAAACCGCATGAGGTTTAACCTTCACGCGGCTTTTTTTATGGTTATTTGGCGGCGATCAATGCAAGTCGAGCAGCTCGAATTCGGCGAACAACTCGCGCGATTCCGGCAGGCGATCTAGGCTTTTGTAGTCGCTGACTTCATTGAATTTTTTCCACATATCCTGAATTTCATCGCTGCGTTGGGCATCTTCCAAAGCGGCCACTGAAGTCCATTCGAATAATTCAACAATAACGCCATCTCGATTCCGTAGCACCACAGGTGGCCGTGGCGTGGCCATTTCCAGCTCTTGCAAACGGGGAACGTGATTTCGCACCAAGTTGATGAGGTCGTACTCCCGACCGGGCTTGGGCGAATAACAAGCAATCACAAAATGGCTCATTGTGAGTATCCTTCATTCTCATTATTTATTGTGACGGCATAGCTGCCTTCGATGCAGGCCATTGGATGTCTAACCAAACCAAGCGGTGGTCCGACACCTCGATCCAGTCCGCACCAGTCTGTCCGGGTGCGGGCCAGAAGACGCCACTGTCGAGAACCTGCAAGGTGCGCGAGGGGAGAACGTAGTCGATGCGCAAATTGCCAGGGCCACGGGTGTCGTCAAAATCGGCCGTGTCTGCAGCGGGATTCCCTTGGTGCTGTTGATTATTGCCGCCTTGGCTGGTGGCGGCATGTTGTGCACCTGTGCTGGTGGGGATCACCTCTGCATTTATAAGAGAGTGACTAAGTAACTGATCGATTGCATGAGATGCCGAATCTCCATCGAATGGATCGGCATTCATATCCCCTGCAATAACAAATAAATCACTCCCATCAAACCCGCCGGTTTGCCCTCGGTCGTCTTTAATCGCCGAGTTACGGGTGGGATCGATAATACTGGCTAGTAAACCAATTTCATCGCGGTTGCGCAGGCCATTGCGGTCTTCAGGGCCATCAAACACCGGTGGTGTGGGATGAGCCGTGAGAAAGTGCAATGTATGACCGCCCATTTCAATGGGCACATCCCAATGGCTTTTGGAAGAAAGCCGCATCACCGACTGCGCCGTTTCACTATACCAGGAGCTGCCATCGTTTTTTTGAGGTAGCTCAGCATTGGGGTAATCGATCCAGCGTAATTGCTGCCAGCTCCGCGCTTGGTCCTGATTAATCGGAAAGCGCGATAACACCGCCATATTGTATTGGCCGTGGAACAATCCAAAACCATGAGCATCGGCTGGCGTGCCGAGTTTGCCGTCTGAATTTAGATCGGCTTTGCTATCGAGTCCAGTATTAACGTCGGATGTGAAGGCGAAGTCAAAATTCAGGCTTTTCTGACCAAATTGGTCCTGATTCAGGTAATTCTGCTGAAATAAGGCAATGCGCTGGTAAAGATCGGTGCTGCCTGGTTCAGAATCGAACTCATTGAGCAGCAGAATATCGGGTTTCACGGTTTGGATGATGGCGGCCACTTTTTTCAGCTGTGGATCGTTATTGTGGCTAAGGCGCTGGCCAATTCGCCAGCCTTTAGTCCCATGGCCATATTAAAAGTGGCGATACGGAACTGTTGCGGATGGGCCGCTGCTGACGAGACTGTGGCGGGCTCGACGGCCATCGTTGCGATGGGCGCAAATAAACCACCAGCGGACGCCAATAGCGCTGACAGCAGAAAGGAGGATGACCTAAGATGTGAAACCCGTTGCGGTAAGGACATGGAGTATTCTCAATGTGGATTAAGCATATTTCCCCCGATCAGGCCGAAGGCGAGCTGGCAGATATTTATCGTCGATCGGCCGGGCCCGAGGAGCAGGTGGATCAAATTCTACAATCACACAGCCTCAGACCCTATACCCTGCGCGGCCATATGGCCTTGTATCGCAGCGTATTGCATCATCACTCAAAGCAAGTTGATGCCTGGTTCTTAGAAGCCTTAGGCGTTTTGGTGAGCCGCCTGAACCGCTGCGATTACTGCGATCATCATCATGATGCCGGAATGGCGCGACTAATTAATGACGAAAATAAGACGACGAGTATACGTGCGGCCCTGGCCAGTGGCGATTACGCCAGCGCCTTCGACGCCCGCCAATGCGCTGCTTTGCAATATGCCACGGTACTCACCCAAGAACCGGGCCGCCTGACCGAGGCCGACTTCCAACAGCTGCGCGATGCCGGTTGGAATGACACCGAAATTCTGGAAATCAACCAAGTCTGCGCCTACTTTGCCTATGCCAACCGTACGGTATTGGGCTTAGGCGTGAAATCCGATGGCGAAAACCTGGGCGAACATCCCATTCCTGAAGTTTAAAAAATAGCGCCAAAAGCACAACAACCAAAAGCCCACCGAAGCGGGCTTTTGGTGCCTAAAAAGGACAACTGCTGGTAATCCTTAAGGCAAACTAATCCACAGTGACGGGAACCACGTCGTAACGGTGGATGGTGATGTGGTTTGCTTGACCTTCTGCCTGTGCCTCCATACTCAACTGCCAGTATTCGTTCACCAATAAATTAATGGGCTGGCCTTTAAACACGGAATCGGCATGGGTTTCGGCTTGCAGACGCACGCGTAACTCCACACGGTAACGTGTTGCAGCATCGTCTTCGGCTTTGATCTCCAACTGTTCCACTTGATGTTGGCAACCGGGCTTAAATTGAGCGCGAGCCAGCGTATACCATTGCTGGAATCCGTCGTGACCGTGGAAACTGCCCTCGGGCATGTTGAGTTCTAGCTGCGGGCTTAAATGCTGTAGAAAGTAAGCACTGCTATCGGGTAGTTGATCGAACTGGGCAAACCACTCGCGCACGAAAGATTCAATACGCAGCTGTGGGTCATTGAATAAGGTATCGAGTTGGTCGACCAAACGCTGGGCGTGCTCGTTGGCACCTGCTTCCACGGCTTCTAGCGTGTTGTACACATCGGGGATGTACACCATGCGATGGGTGAAGATGGGTGGCAGGAAATTCATCCCAGCCAAATAGGCGGTTTGTTCCAGCGGTTTGAGCAATTCCAAAATAGGGAAATGGTTGTAACCCAAAGGCGTGTAAGAAGTCTCAGGACCACCCACGGTGAACGACAAAACCAAGTGCTTGCCTTTTAATTTATCGCCCTGAGCGCCGTAGGCAAAATTGTAGCTGAAGGTTTTATCGAGCCACTGCTTCAACAGTGCTGGCACCGAATACCAATGAAAAGGGAATTGCAGAACAATGATCTCGGCCTGCAACATGGCGGCTTGCTCGGCTTCGATATCGATCTCGAAATGGGGATACAGCGCATCTAAATTGCGAATCTCCACCTGATCCGACCAATCTTCCAGGCGTTTTAAAATCACCCGATTCGCATTAGACGACGCCAAATCGGGATGCCCCGAAATCACTAAAACCTTGCCCATCACCACTCCAAAATCAATCCGATATTGAGATGGTGCTTATCTTAGAGCGTGACTTTACTAATGATTAGTACACAAAAAATACTTACACTGTTAGTAAAAACCTAACAATGGGTTTTCTTTTTCTGGATTTCTATTCTTCAATGATTTGACCGTGAGGTTGCCATGCGCGGAACCAGCTACAAGCAGTTAATGGTGTTCCAAACCATTGTGGAATGCGGCAGTATTCGCGCCGCCGCACGTAAACTCAGCATTACCGCGCCCACCGTAAGCCAAACGCTGAAAACCCTGGAACAGCACTTAGGTTTGCCTTTGTTCCTGCGCAGCACCCGGCGTTTAGAGCTGACCGAAGCGGGCCAATTGCTCTACGACAACACCACCGCTGCGGTGTCGGCCCTAAATGCTGCCCTAGAAAGCGTGCACGATTTACGCAGCGAACCCAGCGGCAAAGTGCGTATCACCTTGCCACGTTTTGTGTATCAATGGTTGCTGCGTCCTATCGTTGCCGATTTCTGCCGCTGCTATCCGCAGATTGAACTGGAAATCTCCATCGCCGACGCCACGGTGAATCTACTAGCAGCCGGTATGGATCTGGGTATTCGCTTCGGCGATAAACTGGAAGCAGGCATGGTCGCCCGCGCACTTACTGGCAGCTTGCAAGAAGCCTTATTCGCCTCGCCCGATTACCTGCAACGCCACGGCACACCCAACACGCCGGAAGATTTGGAGCACCATCGGCAAATTCAATATCGCTTTATCACCGCTAATCAGCTGGCGCCGTTGCAGCTGCTGCGCGATGGCCAGCGCCTAGAAGTTACGATGCCCACCGCTTTAATCGTGAACGATACCGATGTGATGGTCGATGCCGCCGAGCAAGGCTTGGGCATTGGTCGCATTATCGAGCCCATTGTGGCCGAGGCTTTTGAGCATGGTCGACTGGTGCCGGTGTTGAAAGCCTATTGGATGACGTATCCCGGCTTGTATTTGTTCTATCCGCAGAACAGCCAAAAAGCCCGGCGCGTTCGGGTGTTTATCGATTTCTTGCTGGAACGTTTAAGTGAATAGCGCGACAAAACCGTGCGAAAAAAGACGTGATATCGAGGGGAAGGTCAAAACAGGGAACAGCGAGAAGATAAAGCGCTGAAACCACGCCCCGTCATGCCAATAACGGGGCGCGTAATGATTGAACTCAATGATTTAAATAGTGGCCAGCTATTAATTACAGGCCGGATCGCTGTAAGGCGAGGGCATGGTGAAGTTCACGCTGCCAAAGACATCTTCAATGGTTTTTAACGCCGGAGCCACTTGTTCCCACTGCTGGGCGGCTAGGTCGGTGTTGAAGTTTTCGGTGCGGCTGTCTTCTTTGGTATAGCGATACAAACGATGGGGAATGCCCAATAAGCCCAGGGTGCTTTCCATGTGCTTAATGTTCTTTTCCGAGTCGTCCATCATCACCACGGCCTCGGGCCATTCCCAGTCCAGGCGCTGCAATAGCGATTTCAACATCTCGCCCTTGTGCTGACCGGCCACCATAAACACGCCGTCTTCATACAGCACCGCACGGGCCTTGCCCGCCTCGGGGAAGTAGGTTAAACCGCTGAAGTGGGTGTCGTCGTCCATGGGAATGGCATGGCGCGAGAAATTCAGATGATTACGACGCAACTCGCGGAAGGTGGGCAGGCGAAAATCCAAACCTCGCGCGGTGAGGATCATCACACGGAATTCTTCTTCCTGCAATTGGCGCACAATGGCCGCGGCGTCGGGCTGGGTAGGGCGCATGCTACCGGCATGATACGCCGCGCCTTGTGCTTTCAATAACTCGGGCACCCGCTCGTCTACACAACCTTGTTCGTCGCGCAGGGTTTTCTGCCAGTCGTACCATTGATTCGAGCCCAGCTCGGTGTTCATGGCCAACAGGGTGTTATCCAGATCAAAAACCACCAAGATGTCTTCGGCATCGTGGGCATCGGTTAACGAGCGCGCCGCGTGTAAAGCGGTAATTAAGCTACTGGCCTCGTTGGTGCGCGAGTCCAACAATACCGGGCTGCTGGAACAGGCCGAAGTAAGCAGAGCAATTGTGCCGATGAGTAATCCGTTGAGTTTTTTCATTGTTCCCCTCAAAACCGGTAAATCCAGCCGCAAGCCACATCATAATTGGTGTAATCGGCTGCATCATATCATCGCCCAGCGTCAAAACAATGCATCCCCGCCCACCAAAGCCGCCAGCCCAGTGGGGGTATTTTCGCTTTCATTAAAAAACTATTGGCTTTAACGCAAAAGTTTTATAAAATGGTGGTTTACGCTTTGCCGCTTACAGCGCGAACGTAACAAAACGGAGAGGTGCCGGAGTGGTCGAACGGGCTCGCCTGGAAAGTGAGTGTACGGTCAACGCCGTACCGAGGGTTCGAATCCCTCCCTCTCCGCCAGACATGAAAGAACCCCAGCCCCGGCTGGGGTTTTTTATGTCTGAAGAAAAGGGTGGACTTGATTAAGAACCCTAGGTTCGAAAAATCGGCAGGACCGCCGATTTTGACGCACGAAGTGCGCCCCGAAGGGGGGAGTGCTAGGGATGGTGGGGGACAATCCCTCCGTCTCCGCCGATAAATAATGTTCTCTATGCAATTATATGCGGTGCTTATCTTTAACTTGTAATGCGCTAAGTAAAACGTTAGTTCTAAAGTTTCTTTATGATTCTTAAAAATAGT
>JAKSCJ010000043.1 GCA_022360675.1 Lysobacterales bacterium | reverse complement strand
CGGACTGAGTTTGGTCGGACTGAGTTTGGTCGGACTGAGTTTGGTCGGACTGAGTTTGAGTGGCGGCGGCGCTGGATTGGCTGGCCATGAATAAGGCGACGCATGCGAACCCAAGGCGCATCCAAGCTTTGCTGTTCATTAATGATTTCCCTAGCTGAGCAATCGCGATCGACATCAATGCCGACCTTAAACCGTTTTTAGTGTACGCCAAGTGTGAAGGATTGCGATTTAGTTCGTGCATCCCAATGAATAAGCTCAGTCATTAATTTTGAGAAAGGCAGGCCATGTGCACCTTAGTGATCGATATTCGGCCCGATGATGATTGGCCGGTGGTGTTGGCGGGTAATCGTGACGAAATGAGCGATCGCCCCTGGCAGGCTCCGGCACGCCACTGGCCCGATCGCCCGGAGGTGCGCGCTGGCTTGGATGAACTGGCCGAAGGCAGCTGGTTCGCCGTGGCCGATCATGGCGTGGTGGCCACCATTTTGAATCGTCGCGGCACGTTGGGGCCGGCGCACAATAAGCGTAGTCGCGGAGAGTTGGTGTTGGATGCGGTGGAATACGGCAGTGCGCAAGAAGCCGCCGAAGCCATGGCGCATCTTGATCCGGAGGCTTACCGCGGCTTTAACTTGATCATTGCCGATCCAAAAGGTGCGTATTGTTTGTCGCATCGGAGCCTGTCACATCAGGGATCATCTGTTGGTGAAGGTGAGGCTATTTCGGTTCAGGCCATTCCACCTGGAACTCACCTCATCGATGCCATGGATTTAGACGACGCTAACTCGCCCCGTGTACAACGCTGGCTGCCTCAGTTCGCAACGGCTCCGCGACCCAGCGATGAGCTGGCCAGTTGGCAGGCTTGGATCGATTTGCTGGCGGCCCAGGCTCCGCTGGATACCAATGCGCCCGATCAAGTTCAGCAGGCCCGCGCCTCTATGAAGGTGGATTTACCCATGCAAGATGGCTCGAATCGCCGCTTTGCCACGGTATGCAGCCAATTATTGGCGATTCCCAAATATCCTGGCTTTAGTGGCGGTTTGCCCTTTTGGTTCGCGGCTGGAGCGCCGGGCGAGGCCAGCTACGAGCCCGTGGCGAAGTGAGTATGAGTTGCGGGGTGGCCATCTGGATTGTTCGTGCAGGTCAGCAATGGTGTCTTAAGTGCGTGGCGAATGCGAATTATTGGCTGATTTGATTTATACTGTATATATAAACAGTTTGGTGTTATTTCCTAAGCGCCACTCCCCATCGTTGAGAAGAATAAGCACACATGAATACGGCGAATCAATTTCCTATTAGTGAAATCGACCTCAACAATCCCGAGCAGTTACAACAGTTGCATCGGGTGTTTCAGCGTTCGTATCGAGTCGAGGCCGAGTTACTCAAGGCCGAGGTTTTCCCGCCTTTAGCGCGCACGGCCGAGCAATTAAAAACCGACGACAGTTTTTTTGTCGGTGCTTGGGAAGGAGAGCGCCTGGCCGCAGCCGTAGAACTGGAACAACAAGCCCAACAGCTGGAAATTTGCAGCCTGGTGGTAGATCCCGATTACTTTCGCCAGGGCGTGGCCAGTCGTCTACTAGCCCATGTGTTGAGTGAAACCCGCTGGAAAACCGCCCGCGTCGAAACCGCCACCGCTAACGCACCGGCCATCAATTTATACCGCAAATTTGGCTTCATGGAACGCCAACGCTGGCACAACGATGTGGGTATCGAGAAACTGGCGATGATGGTGAGTAAAAACTAGTAAAACCATAAAGCCAGCACCAGCATAACGATCACGGTGAGCACCGCGATCGCTTGCCAGTGGCTTTGGCCGCCGGGTTTATTGCTTTGTGGGTCGGGTATTAGCATGGGCATCGCTTTGTTTGAAGATCAAACCGACTGGTCGGTCTAATGTTTGAACCAAAAAATTACCAGCTTTGATACAAAGCAATACCGTAGGTGCTGAAGATGATGGCCAAAGCCAATGCCTGGCGCTGCCACAGAGCAGGGGCTTCGGTGCTGGCTTTGGCTTGGTTATTGGCGAGGCGGAAACCGGGAATAAACATGATGAAACTCCTAAGTGATAGTTTGGACCGACTAGTTGGTCTAATTTATGGGCAAATTTTTTTAACCCAATAGCTTTTGTTGCATTCAGTGCTGCCGCAGCAATTAGTGCGGCCGTAATGACTCCATTAACTGGCGAAAGCTGCTGATGCAGTCTTTGGTTACGGCGATATCTTTATGGGCTTGGCCCAATAAAATGGCACCTTGGATAATGCTTAAATACTGGCGTGCTAGTTGTTTAGCGTTTAAAGCACAGCAGTCGATATCGGCTACCATGGGCTCGAACAAAGCCACCAGTTGGCTTTCCATCTCGGTGAACAGCTGTTTGAGCTTGCTGCGCACTGAGGGATGATGGCGCGCTAAATCGGTGGTGAAGTTGCCCATCATGCAGCCGTCGCACCAGAGTTCGTCGGCTTTGCTCTCGGAATGCCGAATATAGGCAATCACGCGTTCCAGTGGGTCGTCCCCCTGATGGTAGTCGCCATCGCGTAAGACGCTGATCACATGTGCCAAGTAATGCTCAATGGCCTCGATCCCCAGCATTTCCTTGGATTTAAAGGCGTGGTAGAAGCTACCTTTTGAAACACCTGCGTCGGCGATAATTTCGTCGACACTGGTGCTCAAATAGCCATCCTGTTGGAACAAGCGCAGGGCCGAATCCAGTATTTTTTCTTTGGCAGTGACTCTAGGCATGATGAAAGTTTAGACTGACTAGTCGGTTTAGTCAAGTGGGCCGTCCCTGGCCCCACGAATCCTAT
>JAKSCJ010000031.1 GCA_022360675.1 Lysobacterales bacterium | reverse complement strand
GCTGCACGAACGTTTTGGTCGCAGCAACATGAGCGACATCCTGGCCCCCACCATTGCTTACGCACGGAATGGCCATCCGGTTCATGAACTCATCGCCTATTACTGGAATCGTTCTGTTCCGGTGTTGAGCCGCTGGCCCGGTTTCAGCGCGCAATTCACCGTTAATGGTCGCGCGCCGCGCAAAGGCGAGTTGTGGAAAAACCCGAATCTAGCCAATACCTTGGAAGCCATCGCCAAAGGTGGTCGCGATGCCTTCTACAAGGGTGAAATCGCCCGCACCATCAGCGACTACATGCAAGCCAACGACGGCTTTTTAAGCTACGACGATTTAGCCAGCCACCAAGGCGAATGGGTCACGCCGCTGTCGACAAACTACCGCGGCTACGATGTATGGGAATTACCGCCCAACGGCCAAGGTATCGCCGCCTTACAGTTGCTCAATATTTTGGAAGGCTACGATCTAAAACAACACGGCTTTGGCAGCGTAGAGCATTTACATTGGTTTATTGAGGCCAAGAAAATTGCCTTTGAAGATCGTGGTCGTTTTTATGCCGACCCCGATTTTTACCAAGCGCCCATCGGCAAACTACTTTCTAAAGAATACGCCGCTGAACGCCGTCAACTGATTAATAACGACAAAGCACTGAAGGAAATTCCGGCTGAATCACGGATTCTTAATGAAGGCGACACCATCTATCTCACCACCGCCGATAGCGAAGGCAATATGGTGTCTTTGATTCAATCGAATTATCGCGGCATGGGTTCGGGTATGGCACCGCCGGGTTTAGGTTTTATCTTGCAAGACCGGGGCGAGATGTTCGTTTTGAAAGAAGGTCACGCCAACACCTATGAACCGGGTAAACGCCCTTTCCACACCATTATTCCCGCCTTTATCACTCAAGATGGTCAACCGCTGGTGAGCTTTGGCTTGATGGGCGGTGGCATGCAACCCCAAGGGCATGCACAAATCGTAATTAATATGATCGACTTTGGCATGAACCTGCAAGAAGCTGGCGATGCACCACGAATTCACCACAATGGTTCCACCGAACCCACCGGTCAAAACACCCTGATGACCGATGGTGGTGAGGTGAATTTAGAAACCGGCTTCGATTACGAGGTGATTCGGGCCTTGATGCGCAAAGGCCATAAAATCAGCTTTGCCAACGGTCCGTATGGCGGTTATCAAGCCATTCGCTACGACGCGGAGCAAGGCGTGTACTACGGCGCTACCGAGTCGCGCAAAGACGGCCAGGCGGCTGGTTACTAGGCTTTAATTTCAGGCTTGGTTGAATCATTTTTGATCGAATCATTTTAAACGGCCTTATCTTCTGCGATAAGGCCGCTTGTTTGAAGCAATGCAAACCGAGCTTTAAGCGCTTCGATGCTTACGGAAACGCATATCTTTAAGCCAATCGCTGACCTGAGCCTGCCAGTAGGTGGCTTGGGCGGCTAAACTGCCGGCAAAGCCATACACCGGCGGCATTTGATAACGGCTAAACCAGCGGTGTCGGTCATCGCCATGGGTTAACACAGATGCCATTAAGTCGCCCAAACCGCTGGTGGGTGCCACACCATGGCCGCCAAAGCCAATAACATGCCAAAGCCCGGGTTGGGTTTCTTGCACACAGGGCATTTTATGGCGCATATAACCCATCAAGCCATACCAAGCTTGCTCGAAGCGAACTTCATGGGCTAGATCGGGGAAAACCTTGGCGAGATCGCGTCGCAGCCAACGCTCGAGGGTTTGGCGATTGGGACGCCGAATGCTGATGCGTCCACCCCACAGCAAACGCGTATCGGGAAGTGGCCGGTAATAATCGAAAGCAAAACGTGTGTCGTAAACTGCCCAATCACCGCGAATAAACTCACCTAGGCGATCGCCTAACGGCTCGGTGGCCGCCACATAGGTGGCAATGGGCAAAATCGCTTTGGCCACCGGGGTGTTTAAACCGTGAATGTATCCTCCACCCGCAATCACCACCTTGCGTGCACGCACGGTGCCGTTATCGGTGCGCAGGAGATACCCGCCTTGTTGTTGCTCGATCTGACGCACCGCGCTGTCTTCATATACCGGCACTTCGTGCTGACGTAACACGCGCGCCAGTCCCTGACAGTATTTCAGCGGATGAAAATGGGCCGCATTCGCTTCCAACAAACCACTGAAATAACGCTGGCTATTGAGCATAGAGCGCAGCTGATCTTGCGCCAACCACTGCCAATCCACATCAAAAGCGCTGCGCATCTGCTGTTGCTTTGCACGCAGGGTTTCATCGTCACCAAACCAGTCGGCCAAGATCACACCTGCGGGCAGATAATCGCAATCGATCTCGTAGTGCCCAACCCGACGGCGGATCATTTCACCGCCTTGTAACGTCAATTGATAGATTTCCCGTGCTCGTTCCGGGCCATGTTGGGCCAGTAATTCCTCTTCACCGAGGGAAAACCCGCCGAAAACAAAACCGCCATTGCGACCCGATGCACCGTGCCCCACCGAATGCGCTTCTAGCAGTGTGACATCGTGCTGACCACGTTCCACCAAGCCCAGCGCCACGGCTAGTCCGGCGAAACCACCGCCCACAATAGCCACTTCACACTCATGCTCACCATTCAATGGCAGTCCATTACTCCACGGCGCGGTGGCTTGGTAGTAGCTTTGGTTGTTCACATCGCATCCTTAAGTGATCGAGGCAAATGGTATACTATATACAGATTCATATAACGCTCACCGATTCCATGACGAACGGTGCCGCACTGGTGTGTCTGCCTTAATGCACCGTACAGGCTAAAAACCAATACAACCAGTGTAAAACCGCTAAACAGCAACTGGGAAGCCAAATTCAAGCCGTTGTTAGGCCAAGCCTGAGGGGTCAATTACGAGATGATCCCAGTCAACTGCTCGGCACCCAATCATCGCTATGCTGTAAGCGGCCCGCGCAATATTCTGCAGTCTACATTCGGCATGTCAGCGCTTTCATTAGAAAGCTTAGCCGCGACGAAACATCAAGCTTGGTCGTCACCACCGAGATTGATGTTCGGGCAGGTTTGCGCCCCCAGATAAGCAACCGATGCACGATGCATGTTGAGAGAATTTGGAGAACTGAAGATATGGGAAAATCGAGTAAATATGTCGCTAAGATCGCCGACGAAGATGGTTTTATCGACTACAACGAAGCGGAAAACGAAGTTTGGCACGATCTCATCACACGCCAACTCAACATCATTCAAGGACGCGCCTGTCAGGAATTCCTCGACGGCCTAGATATTCTCCAGCTCCCTAAAGATCGCATTCCACAGCCCAAAGAAGTTTCAAAAACACTGTTCGAGCGCACCGGCTGGGTTGTCGAGCCTGTACCTGCGTTAATTAACTTCGATCGTTTCTTCAAGCTGCTGGCCGCCAAGCGCTTTCCGGCAGCGTCGTTCATTCGTACTCGCGATGAAATGGACTATTTACAAGAACCCGACATCTTCCATGAGATCTTTGGCCACTGCGCCATGCTCACCCACCCGGCTTTCGCCCGCTTCACCGAGGCCTATGGCCACGCCGGTGTTGCCGCCGAGCATAAAGATCGAGTGATGTTGGCACGCTTATACTGGTTTACCGTGGAGTTTGGCTTAATTAACACTTCGCAAGGCTTGCGTAGTTACGGCGGTGATATTAATTCGTCGCCAGGTGAAACCGTCTACGCCATCG
>JAKSCJ010000027.1 GCA_022360675.1 Lysobacterales bacterium | reverse complement strand
CGTTAGTGTGTGGTATCGCCGTCGGCGGCAGCGGCCGCTTGGGCTTCGGCATCGCTAACCCATGGTTTGCCGTTGGGTTTAATGCCTAAGCGTTGGAATAACTCCATATCGTGGTTCGCAATGGGGTTATCTGTGGTGAGCAGTTTCTCGCCGTAGAAAATCGAATTGGCACCAGCGTGGAAACACAGCGCCTGCATTTCGTCGCTCATATCGTTGCGCCCCGCCGATAAACGCACCCGCGATTTGGGCATCATTAGGCGCGCCACAGCAATGGTGCGGACAAACTCTAACGGATCTAACGCGGCCACATCTTGCATGGGTGTGCCTTTTACCTTCACCAGTAAATTGATGGGCACACTGTTGGGATGCTCGGGTAGATTCGCCAGCTGCTGTAGCAGGCCTACCCGGTCAGCGCGGCTTTCGCCCATGCCCACGATGCCGCCACTGCATACTTTCATACCGGCTTGGCGCACGTGATCTAGCGTATCTAAGCGATCCTGGTAGGTGCGGGTGCTGATGATTTCTTTGTAGTAATCGGGCGAGGTGTCCAGATTATGATTGTAATAATCGAGGCCAGCATCTTTTAAGCGCTGCGCTTGTGCATCCGACAACATGCCCAAAGTCAGACAGGTTTCCATGCCTTCATCGCGCACGGTTTTCACCAGATCAATCACTTTTTCCAGATCACGATCCGAAGGCCGTTTCCACGCCGCCCCCATGCAAAAACGGGACGCACCCGAAGCCTTGGCCTTACGCGCGGCTTCGCGTACGGTATCGAGCGGCAGTAATTTCTCGCGCTCTAAACCCGTGTTGTAGTGCACGCTTTGCGGGCAGTATTTGCAGTCTTCAGGGCAAGCGCCGGTTTTAATACTCAGTAAGGTACTGATTTGCACTTCGTTTGCATCAAAATGCTGACGATGCACTTGCTGGGCATTAAAGAGTAAATCGTTAAAAGGCAGCTCAAATAAGGCCGTCACTTCTTCGGCCGTCCAATCGTGACGTAACTCGTCGTTGGCGGTAAAGGGACAGGGCGGGCTCAGTGGAGAATCCAATTGCGCACTCATAAGGGCAGCCTTTCGTTCATTAAGATGGGATAACAATCGTGTGCGGAGTATGAAAAGCGTTCGACACGCTGTCAACTTTTTTACCACAAACAAGGTTGACGAGCACAGTAAGACGCCAACACAGGCAGACCCACAAAGCGCCCGCTGGTATCACCGCTTGTGGCCCAGCCGTTGTATAGCCTGTGGCGATCAGGGCGAATATTGGCAACAACAGGCGCTAGACTTATGCGCCCCCTGTTTACGCCAACTGCCCTGGCTCGAAAACGCCTGTCGTCATTGCGCCGAGCCCATCTGTGAGCACAGTGTTTGTGGGCGCTGTTTAAAAGATCCACCGGCCATTCAGGGTTGTTG
>JAKSCJ010000449.1 GCA_022360675.1 Lysobacterales bacterium | reverse complement strand
GAGTCCCGGTCAAGGACCTGGCTGACGCGGCCAGGCTCTACGCCAAGGCCAGCCCCGGCGCCATACACTGGGGCGTGCCTATCGATATGACCCCGGCTATCACCCCCTTATGCCAGACCATTGCCGCACTCTGGGCCGTCACCGGCAACCTGGACCGCCCCGGCGGCAATGTGTTCACCCGCTTTGCCTTTGATTTCATCAGCGCGCTGCATAAGTGCGTCTAAGTCGCCAAACTGCCCCAGCCATTTCGCTGCGGTTTTCGGGCCCACACCTTGTACGCCGGGAATGTTATCGCTGGTATCGCCCACCAGCGCCAGGTAATCGACGATTTGCTCAGGCCTCACACCGAACTTTTTCTCGACCCCGGCAATATCCATTTGGCTGTTGTTCATGGTGTCGACCAAGGTGACTTGCTCGTCGACTAACTGGGCCAAGTCTTTATCGCTGGTAGCAACCTGACACGACCACCCTTCAGCCCGCGCCTGTTTCACCAAGGTGGCAATCACATCGTCGGCCTCCACACCCGGCACCGACACCAACGGTAAACCCATGACTTGAATCAGCTCATGCAGCGGCGCGATTTGGCAACGTAAATCGTCGGGCATGGGCGGCCGATTGGCTTTGTACTCAGGAAATAACTCATGACGGAAATTTTTACCCTTGGCATCGAACACGACGGCTACATGTTTAGGGTTATGTTCCTCCAATAAGCGCTTGAGCATATTGGCCACGCCATACATGGCACCGGTGGGCTCTCCCTGGGCATTCGTCAGCGGTGGCAACGCGTGGAAGGCGCGAAACAAATAGGATGATCCATCAACAAGATAAAGCGTTGGTGTTTTATTCATGGCGGGAACAGAGGCTTCTGTTATCCTTGGTAGTAGAGGGTTTACATTTCGATGCGTGGCAGTCTAACAGCCCGCGCTATCGCTTGCAGGCCCCAACCAAATGCCACCTTGAATCACCCTCAAGCTGTGGGCATTTGGGCACCGCTGAACTCATTAGGAGAATCATCATGTCAGCGTCGTCACACCCCCGCGTTGCCCTAGCGCTGTTTGCTGCCTTGGCTTTTTGCAGCTCGCTTGCCATAGCTCAACAAGAAGCACCACCACCACCACCGATTCCTGAGGTGGACACACCGCCGGTTCAACAACCACCACCGGTTGACCCCAATAACGAGCCGTTACCACCCAAGATTGTGGATGAAGAGCTGGAACCCACGGTGACCATTCGTCGTGAAAAGGAAATCACCTACGAGGAATACCGCTCCGACGGTCGTATTTACATGATCCGCGTGGTTCCCGATGGCGGCATTCCTTATTACCTGCTCGATACCGATGGCGATGGCGACTTAGAAACCCATAGCGACGATCAACGCGGCCAGCCGGTAAAACCCGTGTATTGGAAATTGAAAGAGTGGTAGTTCATGACTTCAGCCACTGAAGCACCAAGCCATAACCATCAGGCCCATCAAGATGCCGCACACAAGCGTGGCATCTTGAGCCGCAGTAGTTTTTGGATCGACCGGATCAATGGCTGGCTGGGCCGAGTCGGTGCGGCACTATTGTTGTTATCTACCGCGTTGGTATTTGTGGTGGTGGTTTTACGCTACGCCTTTAACAGTGGCTCTGTTGCCTTACAAGAAGCCGGAGTCTGGCTGCATGCCAGCGCGTTCTTGCTGGCCGCCGCCTGGACCTTAAAACACAATGGCCATGTGCGGGTGGATGTGCTGTATCAACGTTTCACGCCGCAACAACGGGCTTGGGTTGAGTTACTGGGGGCCGTGCTGTTTTTACTGCCCATTTGCGGCTTCATAATTTACAGCAGCTGGAATTATGTCGGGGCCTCGTGGGCAGTGTTGGAAAGCTCGGCTGAAACCGGCGGGCTACCGGGCCGTTTTATTTTGAAGAGTATGATTCCGCTGGCGGCTGCGAGTTTGGCTTTGCAAGCTTTATCGCAAATCTTTAAAGCGCTACTTCAGCTGCGCGCACCAGCAACTTAGGCGTTCATCAAGCCGCTTTCTAGCAAATTTTCTTCTGGCAAGCGGCTGCCTGACTCAGTCTCGCAATTGCCGCAACACCGCTTCGGCATCGGGGCGCTGCTGTGTCCATACCGTAAAGGCTTCGGCCGCCTGCCCCACCAACATCCCTAAACCATCCACCGCTTGGGCTTGAGATTGACGCGCCCAGTTCAGAAAAGGATCGGCCGCCGGGCCATAGTTGAGATCGTAGGCTAATAGATCGGGACGTGCAGGCGGTAAGTCGGGGCAAATGCCTTGATGTCCGCAGGAGGTGGCATTAATCACCACCGCATTGGCTGGTAGATTAAGCTCGGCCAGCGCCTGTACGTCGATATGGTGTTGATATTGAGGGAAGAGTGCCTGAGCATTTTGCAGTAGGTCTTCCGCCTTGGCAGGGTTTCGATTCACCAATAACACACGCTTGGCGAGTGGCAAGATCGCCGCCAGAGCACCGGCCGCAGCGCCACCCGCCCCCACCAACACCACCGGGCGTTGGCGAAAATCCACACCACAGTGTTGCTGAAGATCCCACACCAAACCTGCGCCATCGGTGTTATCGCCATGCCACCGGCCTGCTACGCGTTTAAGTGTGTTCACCGCACAAGCCAGCCGAGCTCTGGGGCTGAGTTGCGCACAATGTTCCAAACCCGCCGTTTTATGCGGCACGGTTAAATTCAAACCCATACCACCTTCAGCAGCGAAACGTTCCAAGGCTGAGGTCAACTCCTCGGCTCGCACATGAATCGCACGGTAATCCACATTCAAGCCCAATTGCTGGGCGAAGCTTGCGTGAATCTGGGGCGACAAACTATGCGCCACCGGATCACCAAACACGGCCAGCTTCAGCGGCTGACCGTGATCGTGTTGTGCTGATGGACGAGCGGAAGACTCAGACATTAAAGCCAGCCTTTTACTCGCTACCTGCTTTTAACCAACGCGCCACATCCACGGCGAAGTAGGTCAAAATGGCATCGGCACCGGCGCGGCGCATGCCAGTGAGCGCTTCTAACACCACGGCTTTTTCGTCTAACCAACCGTTGGCTGCGGCCGCTTTTAACATGGCGTATTCACCACTCACGTGATACACCGCCGTAGGCACACCAAAGGTTTCTTTCACGCGGCGCACAATATCCAGATACGGCATACCCGGCTTCACCATGAACCAATCGGCCCCTTCTTCGATATCCAGCTCCACCTCACGCAGGG
This sequence comes from Lysobacterales bacterium, assembly GCA_022360675.1. Taxonomy (GTDB): domain Bacteria; phylum Pseudomonadota; class Gammaproteobacteria; order Xanthomonadales; family Wenzhouxiangellaceae; genus JAKSCJ01. The sequence goes on along the minus strand of JAKSCJ010000449.1, from coordinate 7,156 downwards.
CCTCATCGCCGTTGGCCGGGTCCATTTGGTACGTGTGCTTACCCGATTTACCCAAATTACCCGCCGAACCCACCGCATCGCGGAACGGGCCATAGAAGGCCGAGGCATATTTGGCCGAGTAGGCCATGATTTGCACATTGCGATGATCGGCAGCTTCCAATGCTGCACGAATGGCACCAATGCGGCCATCCATCATGTCGGAAGGTGCCACGATATCGGCACCGGCGGCGGCTTGGGCCAAGGCTTGTTTCACCAGCGCTTCGGTGGTTTCGTCGTTCAGCACATAGCCTTCGTCGTCGGTCAAACCATCTTGACCATGGCTGGTGTACGGATCTAAAGCCACGTCACAAATCACGCCCAGCTCGGGCACGGCTTCTTTTAAGGCGCGGATGGCGCGCTGAACCAAGGCTTCGGGGTTCCAGGCTTCAGCCGCATCATCACTTTTGAGTGCTTCACCAACCACCGGAAACAGCGCAATGGCGGGAATACCCAATTCGTAGGCTTCGCGCGCGGCGGTGAGTAGTAAATCCAGACTTAAGCGTTCCACACCCGGCATCGACGGCACCGGTACGCGTTGGTTTTCACCTTCGCAAACAAACACCGGCCAAATCAGATCATCGGCCGATAAACGCGCTTCGCGGGCCATACGGCGGGAGAAATCGTGCGCACGAATCCGGCGCATACGGACTAATGGAAAACTCATCACTTGCATCCAAACAAAAGTCAAAACAAAGCGAACCGCAAGCCCCAAGATCCTGGAGGCTTGTGCGTGATCACACCAAGATTGGGGAAAAGCGTCACTTACGCCTTGCGGTTTCGCTTAAAGGTTAAGCGTTTACCAAGGCAACAATTTGCGATCGCGATAAAAACCACCGCTGGCACCGGTGGCCTCGTCACTGGTGGCGAGCCACAGAATGGTATCGATCCCCTCAGCGATATCCCGCTCGGCCTGCGCTCCGCCCATATCGGTGCGCACCCAACCCGGGCACACTGCATTCACGGTAATACCCCGGCTTTGCAACGCCTCGGCATACACAGCAGTGAGACCATTCATCGCGGTTTTGGACATACGATAACCCAAATAGTTACCTTCGATTTCACTAAAGCGTCCCATGCCCGACGACACATTCACAATGCGGCCACCTTCGCGCATTAAAGGCACCACGGCCTGAATTAAACGCATGGCACCCATGGCATTCACATTAAAGGTTTGCATCACCGCCGTGACGCTCACACGCAGTGGGTCATCGGTGCCCTCGGCTGAGGCTTCTAAGAACACACCAGCGTTGTTCACCAGTAAATCCACCTGGCCGTATTCTTCAGTGATGTGTTTGGTCACTGAACTCACCTCGGCGCTGGAAGCCACATCCACTTTACGTGGCTCTACGCTAAAGCCAGCATGCGACAATCCCATGGCATGTTCGGCGGCATCGCGCACATCGCGACACAGCATAATCACGTGATAACCCTGACGTGCCAGGGCCTCGGCCGTTGCTTTACCTAAACCACGGCTAGCGCCAGTCACCACCGCTACGGGTAAGCCATCGGGATTCAAACTCATGGGAAACTCCAAACGATATTAGTCATCATGAGCAGTTATGAGGGTGATGGCTGCGCTTTTCACCATATCTGCGCAATATATCCGCGAAATTTTGTTGATACTTGCGTCAAAGCTGAAGTTTGACTCAGTGATGATGAGCGTGGGGATCTTCCGTTTTGTTATCGGCCTCAGCATTCATACTGGCATGATGCTGATGCTGACCATGTTGGCCGTGGTGGCCATGATGCCCACCGCCCAATAAACTGGCACCAAACTGAGAAGCGCTGAACAAGCCTGCCGCCAGCAATAACACACCCGATAAACGGCGCAAACCACCCTGCCCAATATGGCGTTTCAACCAGGCCGAGCTACCGGCTGCGCCCAACATCATCGGTGTGGTGCCCACACCAAAGGCCGCCATCGTAGCTGCCGCCTGGCCCAAATCGGCAGTGGTCCAAGCCACGCTCAACATGGCATACACCATGCCACAGGGCAGCCAGCCCCAAATCATACCCAGCAATAAGGCATGACCCGCATGGCGCGGTGGCAAGAAACGCCCGGCCAAGGGCCGTAAGCGCTGCCAAAAACCAGCACCGACTTTGGTGATGCTGTCGATGGCGCGCCAACCGAACAATAAATAACCGCCGATCAGAATCAAGGTCAGTGCCAATAACACCCGCACGACTTGACCTGCAATCTGAAAACCCGTCACGCCGCTGAGCAACTGCAAAGTACCGGCACCGGCCACTGCCAGCAGCATATAGCTACCGATTCGGCCCAGTTGATAACTGAATTGACGCCAGGGTGAGCGGGTTTGCGAACCCAATAAGGTGGCGATGGGGCCACACATGCCCAGGCAATGCACACTGCCCGCTGCGCCGCCTAAAAAAGCGCCCAACAAAATGGCAGAAAAATTGAGGGTTTCCGATTCCACGGGATGGTTCTCCTGGTGAAAAAAGCCACCACGGTTGCAGTCCCACTCAGCCGGGTTGTTGTGACGTTGAACCCATCAACGGTCAGCGCTCAAGACGTCATAAAATTTAAGAAGATTGTGGATCATCCTCTGCTGGCAATAAGCCACCTTGTTCAGGCTCTTGTTCGGGGCGATCTAAAAAGCGCACTTTTTTGCCACCCCAAAAGATTTGCTTAAATTCTTTCCGGCTCACCGACACGTAGCGATCGTTACCGCCGATTTCCACCTGGGCACCGTCGGTTACCGCGTAGCCATCTTCACCCACACGCACCACCATGGTGGCTTTGCGGCCGGTGTGGCAAATGGTTTTGATCTCGCGCAGCTCATCACCCCAGGCCAGCAAATAACGGCTGCCTTCGAATAATTCGCCACTAAAATCGGTGCGCAGGCCGTAGGCCAAAACCGGAATATCCAGCTCATCCACAACTTCTGCTAATTGAAGCACTTGCGCACGGCTAAGGAATTGCGCCTCGTCAACTAAGACACAGTGCACATTGTGTTTGTCTAAAGACTCGCGGGTAAGCTCCAGCAGATTATCCTCGGGGCTGAACATGGTGGCCTCAGAAGACAAACCGATACGCGAGCGGATTTCACCTTGTTGCTCGCGGGTATCCAAGCGGGGCTTGAACAACAAAGGATACATACCGCGCTCGCGGTAGTTCCAGGCCGACTGCAACAAGATGGTGGTTTTGCCCGCGTTCATTGCGGAGTAATAAAAATAAAGCTTCGCCATGTTAAAAAGTATCCGTTAAGGCTAGCCTAATGCCAAGCTGAATTCGTACAATGCTCCCCCCATGGCATCTTCCAGCACAACATCACAACTCAATCCCCAACAGCAGGCAGCGGTGGATTATTCCTCCGGCCCATTGTTGGTGCTCGCCGGTGCGGGCAGCGGTAAAACCCGCGTGATTACCGAAAAGCTCATTCACTTGGTGCGTAATGTGGGCGTCAAGCCCGAGCGTATTGCCGCTATTACCTTCACCAATAAAGCCGCCAAAGAGATGAAGGCGCGGGTTAGCAAACGCCTGAAAGGCGAAGCCCGCCGCTTTACCGTAAGCACCTTCCACGCTTTGGGTTGGCGCATGTTACGCCAACAGGGCGAGTCTTTGGGCTACCGCAGCGGTATTTCTTTGCTGGATGAACAAGACAGCCTGAGCACCCTGCGCGAATTGCTACCGGGTAAAACCGATAAGGACGACTTACAAGCCATTCGCCAGTGGATTTCACGCTTTAAAAACCGCGCGCTGTTGCCCGAACAAGCCTTTGCCAACGCCCAAACCGAAGAAGAAATGGTGGCGGCGCGGGCGTATCAGCGCTATTTCGAGCAAATGCGCCGCTTAAATGCGGTGGATTTCGACGATCTCATCTTCGGCCCACTGCAATTGATGCAGGATGATATCCAATGTGCTCACTGGCGGGAACAGTGGCATTACTTGCTGGTGGACGAATACCAAGACACCAACGAGACCCAATACCAGCTGTTACGCAAGCTGGCCGGGCCACGTGGCCGCATCACGGCTGTAGGCGACGACGACCAATCCATTTACGGTTGGCGCGGCGCCCAGCCCGAAAATATCTCTCAGCTGGCTAAAGATTACCCCGATCTAAAAGTGGTGAAGTTGGAACAAAATTATCGTTCCAGCAGTAAGATTTTGCGCGCCGCCAATCAGGTGATTGCCCACAACGACCACGAATTCGAAAAGCAGTTGTGGAGCGCTTTAGGCGAAGGCGAAGACATTCGCATTATTCCCTGCGCCAGCGACGAGGAAGAATCACGCCGCGTGGCCACCGAAATCAATAATCAATTGATGAAAGGCAAACGCGCTAAAGAGTTCGCCATTTTGTATCGCGGCCACCATTTATCGCGCGCCTTTGAGCGAGCTTTGCGTGAAGTGGGCGTGCGTTATCACCTAAGCGGCGGCATGTCGTATTTCGATCGCAACGAAGTGCGCGATGTCATGGCTTATTTGCGCATGTTGGTGAATCCCGACGATAACTCGGCCTTTTTACGCGTTATCAACACACCGCGCCGGGGTTTGGGTGCCAGCACCATGGGTTTGCTGGGCGATTATGCCATCGAACATCAGATGAGCCTGTTCGCCGCCGCCTGGGAGGTGGAATTCCTCAAACAATTGGCACCACGCCAGCGCGACCCGTTGGAATCGTTCTTAAAAGTTTTGGTGGAATACGGTGACCGCGCCCAGCGCGGCGATCCTATCGAGGCGGTGAAGGATTTACTCGACCAGGTCAATTATCGCAGCTACCTGGACGACACCGCCGATACCCCCGAACAAGGCGAGCGCCGCCAGCAAGCGGTGAACGAACTCATCGACTGGCTCAAACGCCTGGCCGAGCAGGAAGAAGGCGAAGAAGCCACCCTGGCCGATCTACTGGCCAAGTTATTGATGATCGGTAATCTGGACGATGAAGAAGACCCTGGCGACTCAGTGCGCCTGATGACGCTACACGCGGCCAAGGGTTTGGAATTTCCCCACGTTTATTTAGTGGGTGTGGAAGAAGGCATTTTGCCCCACCACAACAGCTTAGCCGAAGGTGCCGAAGCCGAGGAACGCCGCCTGATGTACGTGGGCATCACCCGTGCCCAACAAGTACTGACGATCACCTACTGCCGCGAACGTAAACGCCGTGGCGGTGGCGAAACCCGCGAAGCCAGCCGCTTTTTAAGCGAACTGCCCCGCGATGGTGTGTACTGGTACGGCAGCGACCCCAACGCCGATAAAGCCCGCAACGAACAAGCCGCCACCGACCACATGGCCCAATTACGCGCCATGTTTGGGCGCGACGGTTAAGCTCAAACTCGCCATCGATTTTGCATCCTTAAAGCTACAGCGCCTTCAAATGGCCAACTTCAAATGGCTAATAATAAAAAAGCCAGTATTCAGTGCGAATACTGGCTTTTTTATTATTCAATGCGGTGCTCGATTGGCTTAATCGCAGTGATCCGACTCTCGCTTCAGCGCATCGCGATCCAAAATTCCAATGCGTCGACGTTCTACCCGCAACATGCCTTCGTCGCGGAATGAGGTGAATAAACGACTCACCGTTTCCACCGCCAAGCCTAAGTAATTGGCCAGATCGTAGCGCGATAAGCTCAACGTGAATTCATCGGTACGATGACCACGGGCTTCGAGGCGACGCGCATAGCCCAAAATAAAGGTGGCTAAACGGGCGCGGGCCGATTTGCGTGTAATCAGCACCAAATGGTTCTGCTCCTGATTCAGCTCACGGCTCACCATATTCAACAACTGGCGCTGCAAGCCGGGAACCGCATGCGCCACGCGCTCTAGTTGATCATACGGCACTTCGCACACACTGCTGGTTTCCAGCGCTTGCGCGGCGGCCTGGTGCTTACCCGGACCCAGAGAATCCAAGCCCAGTAGTTCACCCGTGAGATGAAAACCGATAATTTGCTCTTCGCCATCGGGCAGGCTGGCTACCGACTTAAACGAGCCAAATCGCACCACAAACAAAGAGGTATAGGGTTGTCCGGGAAGATAAAGAAATTGACCACGATCCACACGGCGGCGCTCGGCCACCACTCGATCTAAGTTATCGAGATCTTGGTCGTTAATGCCCGCGGGAAGGCAAAGATCGTGCAGCGAGCAATTGGCACAGTTTTGCCGTAATTGCTGCAAGCTGACCGCTTTGGCTGTCTGTGAGTTAGACAAAGATGACCGCCTTATTTGATACCACCTCAACGCATCGATAACTAAAGCTGGTTATCAATCAGTTGTGCGTGGCTTGTGGCGAAGAGCCGCTGGGTGAAATGTCACTCGTTGACCTTTCGCAAAATTCTTGCCCAATCCCCGCAAGGCTGGAACCCGGCCCACTTTAAAGGCAGCGAGGGCTCACCAAGTTCGGTTGCGAGTGCACCAAACCAAAATATTGCATACGTAAAAAGCCAGTGTCTACGCTTATAAATGCGCGCTTGAAGTGGCGCGCCCGAGAGGATTCGAACCTCTGACCTTTGGCTCCGGAGGCCAACGCTCTATCCAGCTGAGCTACGGGCGCACGCATGCAAGCCCTAAATTGTAGTGAATAACCGCACGTAGCGCTAGCATTTAAGACCGATACATTAGTCTATAGCGCTGATTTTACCGTTACTTACCTTAATTTAAGGCTCAGCAAGCATGACGTTGAGCCATGAATAAGGTGTGAAGACACAAGCTTGTTTTGGCAAGAAACGGCTCAATCGCAACGACACTGATTGAGCAGTCACTCATAGTATCGATATAATCAACAGTTTGATTGTCTAAACTTGCGGTCCCATCGCCGCCCCAGGAGAGCTCCTCGTGAATCAAGAAGACTCCGTCTTTCTGAAACAATTTGGCTGGGTATTGATTGGCCTGGTTATTTTTACCGTCGCCATTATCGTGCTGGCCAACATTATCCACAGCACTTTAGTGCCCAGCGTCAATGCCAGCCGCAGCGAACAACAACTAGAACGCATTAAACCTGTGGCCGCCGTGTATGTGGGTAGCGAAGGCTTAGCCGCCGCAGAAGCCGCCGCTTCTGCCAGCAGCAGCGATAGCATGGCTGCAAACGACAGTGCCGAGGTGGTCGATGGCGACGCCATTTACCAACAGGTTTGCTCGGCTTGCCACACCAGTGGTGCCGCCGGT
>JAKSCJ010000076.1 GCA_022360675.1 Lysobacterales bacterium | reverse complement strand
TGAATAAATCCAGTAAATCGCCATCCCACTGACCACGGCGAATATCGCACAACAAGGTACGTGAAGCATTGGTGATATCGGTGATATGTAAACCACCGGTAAGATGCCAGATTAACCACGACTCAATGGTGCCAAAAGCCAAATCTCCAGCTTCTGCACGGCGACGGAGATCGGGATCTTGATCGAGAATCCACGCCACTTTTGTGGCCGAGAAGTAGGGATCCAGCAATAAACCCGTGCGCTCGCGAACCCAAGCGGGATGTCCTGCCTCGCGTAATGCTTCGCATTGAGCTTCCGTGCGGCGATCCTGCCACACGATGGCACGATGCACGGGTGTGCCTGTGGCACGGTCCCAAACCACTGTGGTTTCGCGTTGGTTCGTAATGCCCACCGCCAAGGGCGGGCGGTGGTTTAATTCGATAATCACTTGGCGGCAGCAAGCCACGGTTTTTTGCCAAATCTCGGTGGCATCGTGTTCAACCCAGCCTGAGTGCGGATAAAACTGCTGGAAAGCCTGCTGGGCACTGGCCAACACCCGGCCGTTGAGGTCGAAGGCCATGGCACGGGTGCTGGTGGTACCTTGGTCGATAGCCAAGAGATAATCGCTGGCGCTCATACGAATCCTTTTTTTGAGATCTGGCTTTTGTTTGATCTCCAGCATTGTATGCACATCTCAGCAATGATGTGCAGTGTCATCTTAAAAACACTGCCAAGCTCTATATTCGCCGCTTCATCTTGAGCACCAGCTATGAATCACTGGCCGCCACTTCATTTTTGACCTGTAAAATACGCCGTTCAATTTCCATGTCGCTAAAGCCCCGTTGCTGCAAGAGGTAGACATAGCCATTCATTACATCGGGCAGTTGTGGGTGCAGCACGCTACGGCGTTGGCTATCGAGTAATAAAATACGCAGCGAGCGGTGCATTAATACCTCAGCTTCTTGCGCGCGCTTTTGCAATAACAATAGTTGGGCGAGGTTACCCAAGTCCACCGCCAAACCCGGATGCTCGACACCCAGCGCTTCTTCATCAATAGCCACCACGCGCCACATCATGGCTTCTGCACGCGCATACTCGCCGCGTAACTTGATCAAGTTGGCATGATTATTCAGTGCAACGGCAAACGATGGATGTTGTTCCCCCAATTGCCGACCAACAATCTCAGCCGCATGACCCAATAAGGTTTCAGCCTCGTCAAAGGCTTCATGATGCTTCAGCATTAACGCGAGATTATTCATACGCACCGCCAGTTGCGGATGCCCTTCTCCATGGTAGTTACGATCGATACGCAGCGCTTGCCGCAAATGTTGTACCGCTTCATCGTATACTTGTTGGGCTTCATAAACCAAGGCGATTTCATGATGAAGATCAGCCAAAGCCGGGTGACGTGCGCCCAGCACCAGACGTTTTTGTTCCAGCAGTTGGCCCAGTATCGCTTGTGCTTGGGCGAAACGTTGATCGCCTTGATACACCTTCGCCAAACGGTGGCGTAACTCTAAGATAATGATGTGGTGTTCATCATAGTGTTGACGCTGTAATTGCATGGCTTGAAGTAACAGCTGCTCTGCTTGCTGGTAGCGTTCGGTATCTTCATATAAGGCAGCCAGGTTTTTTAAGCGTGAAGCAACAGCATCGGTATCGATGTTGATGCTACTTGTTCGCACTTCGTTTAAGGCTTCAACATAATGATCTTCGGCCAATGCCCACTCGCGATGGTTGCGATAAGTATGACCTAACCAATCGCGCACACTTTGGTGCTCGCTGTACAGCGCTACTAAGGGACGCAACAGCTCGGTGGCTTGCGCATAGCTATGCAACTGGTAATGACATAAGGCAAGAAAATACTGGGCCTCTACACGAAGATGTGGTGTGGTCGTACGCACAGTTTCGAAGTATTCGGCAGCCAGTGCCCACTGCCCTTGCAAGTAGTAAATAAAAGCTTGATCGATCAACCGGCCTTCGCTAGCCATGACCTGATAGGCTTGTTGAAGCTGGGTGGGCGTAAAGCCATATTCCATCGCCAAGGAATCAATTAAACGCAGCCTTTGGGCCGGATTAAAGCGGCTATAACGAAAATCGGCAGCCGTTAAGCGCGCATAATCCTTCGCAATGGCTGAAACAAAATAACTGGGAAAGAGATAAACCGTATGTAACGCGGCTTGGCCTGCATCAAAAGGGTTCTGTATTTCTGAAGGCTCAATAGGCGCAAGCGGCCATTGGACCTCTTGTTCTAACAATAACCAACGATGCTGGGCGGCGATGGAACTTTCTAATGGCGCTAAAGAAAGCTTAGTAGCGGCATCATGAACAGCCGGCAAAACAATTTGGCCTTGTTCATTACTCCGTAAAACCTGCTGCTTTAGAGGTGTGGAAAAACGCTTGTGAGGATGGGCTTGTTGCCAGGTAATAACTAAAGGAAAACCGATTAAAGGCTGGGATAAACCCAGCAGTTCTAGCTGTAAGCGCTGAGGTTTTGCGCTGGCGGCACTTGCCGTTATCAATGATGCGCTGAGCAGTAAACTAAGCGCGCCGAGAATAAGCCCCAATAAACCATTTGTATGCTTTGTTTTCATCACACACTCCCAAGTTTCCAGTGGCGACACCAGCCATGTCGGGGAAGCTAGAGGTTGTGTTTGAAACTATTTTTTCTAAAAATGCCGAATGTTCTTGCATCGGCGTGCAAACCTGGAGCTGCTATTCGTTCGTCCCTGTGCAGCTTGCGTTCAGATCGTTAGTCGTCCATGCGTTTGGGGTAATCAAAGTCGGCCAGTTGTACCGCATCGGCAGTAAAATCGGCCCAATGCTCAAGATCCACTTCCAAATGAACCACGCCTGCAGTGGGCACATTGGCGATGGGCGTATGCGCAAAACAATTAGCCAATGCCGTAATAGCCGGGTTATGACCTAATAGCATCACATGATGATGTGCATCGTTTAGGCTTTGAATCAGGCGAATAATACCCACCGGACCTTCAATATAAAGCTCGGGCCGAATACGAATGGAATCCACCGGATACGCCACCGCTGCGGCAATAGTTTGCGCCGTTCGTAAGGCGCGTAAGGCGTGGCTGGCCGCTAAGTAGTCCAGCCGTACTTGGCGTTTTGATAGTCGTTCACCCATGAGTGGTGCATCGTGTTGACCGCGTTGATTTAACGGTCGGTCCACATCGGGTAAAGGAAACTTCCAACTCGACTTTGCATGGCGCATTAAATACAACTGCCGCAAACTCATGCCCGCTCCTACAATCACCCCAGCGAACACTAAGTTTAAGCCTTAGGTATTACGCACTATTAGTACGTAGAAGGCGCGGTCAGTACCCACTCGAGATCATAGTTCTATCATATAAAAACCAAAGTCTAAGGCGGCGATATCTAACACGTATTAACTGCAATCTTACTATTGTTTACGCCAAGCAGCATCGTTCATCATAGTCACCCGCACTTCGGCCAGAAACGACGCTAAGAACGTTACCAGAGTAACTTTTCGCAGCACTCATTCTGACCAATAATTTGCACGGCACGACGACGGCCTTAAATTTGGTTTTCGCCCTGTGTCCATTGCCTTTTAGAGTTTTTGTTTCTTCTTTCGTCACTTAAGGCTAACATAGAGCACGGTACCCCCGCACCATGGTTCGTTCACCGCACAACCACGGTTACCAAGCTCAGCTGACTATACGCCCTGGTGTTCAGCCAATAGTGCTTGGGCCACTAGAGGCTCGTACAATTTAATTTTCCAGTGCTCATTGCCTAACACTTGCCGTAAATCATCAAATGCTTGATGTAAAGGCGCGTCGGCGGGTAAGGCTTGCTGATTTAAACTCAGCAACAAGCCATAAATAAGTTTGCGCTCACTGCTTATCCAATCGATGAAGTCTTCAGGTGCTTGTGCGTTCACATGGCTACCTGCATAGGTGGCCGTGGGAATATCCCCAGGAAAGCGCTCAGTAAAAGCATTTAAGCGCGCCAACGCAGCGGTTTCATCGCCATCGTACAGGGTTAAGAAACTATGCAGCTGCTCGTGTTCGGCAAGATACGGCAACGCTTTTGGTGTGGTTTCGTAAAAGGCGAGATTACAGTGACTCATATGCGATTTCGCCTCGCTCACATCTTGCTGGCCGATGGCGGTTAGCGCCATTAAGTCGTGAGCGCTTAAGCAATAACGAAAACCCGCACTGCCTTCTTCACTCACTTGTTGGATTATACTGAGCGTTGTTGCCCGAGCCGCTGCGATATCGCCCGCCATTAGCTGGGCCTGGGCAAGCACAACTCGACCCACGATGGTGTAGAGAGAATCTTCACTGCGATGCAAAGCGTTAATTCGATTTGCCTCAGTGGCCGCCGTAACCGCTTGATCAAACTGCCCAGCACGCACTAACTGGCGAGCGTAATTACTTAATTGGATAGCGCGGTCTCGGTGGTCGTCACCTAAGAATCGTTGCTGCAACGGTAATGCTTGTTCAAATTGAGCAATGCCTGCCGTCACATTACCCGATAAGCCTTCTAATGTGGCTAAAACCATGCGGGTATGTAACACCGTGGGATGCTCTTCACCAAAGGCTTTTAAGCGAATAGCCAAAACCTCCCGCTCCATCTCCAAGCGGATATCATGATCGCTATGGGCAACCGCCAGATTATGCAGTGTTAAAGCACGAGTACCCGGCGTGACATGAAAAGGCCCCGGCTCGTCTAAAGCCAAAGCAGTTTCATAGGCGGCTTTTTGCTCGGCGTGCATGCTTTGTAAATCGTACATGCGGCCCAGGTCGTTATAGGAGATAGCCTGTTGATCTAACGCTCTGGCACTGCTGATTTGCGCTGCGGTGGCAATGGCTTTTTCCAACCACAACTGAGCTTGTTCCATTTCGTCCATGTACAGGTAAGTACGGCCAATCGAACCATAGGCCACCGCCAGATCTTCCTGGGGTGGCGTGGCCAGTTGACTCAAGGTGTTGGCGGCTTCCAATAAGGCGGGTAATGCGCGCTCCGAGGCTCCCCAGTGACTTAAAGCGATGCCCATGCGATACAGCAAACGCCCACGAATGGATTCATCGCTAACAAAGCGCACTCGCGCTTGCTCAATGCCACGCTCTAACACCTCGCCCACGGTTTTTGAGCCCCCTTCACTATCGTAAGGGTCGGCGTAGTCAAAGGTTTCGTAGAGGAATTGCAGCATCGCCTCGGTGCGCCGAAGCTCGGTAAGTGTACGTTCTTGCTCTTGGGCAATACGCTCGGCCTGCTGCAACGAAAACACACTGAACGCGCCCATCAACAGCAATAAGGCAAATACCGCCGACACCGACAACCAATGCCGCCGAACAAAACGCTGCGCCACGTACATGCGCTGCTGCTTGCGCATGGAAATGGGGAAATGTTGCAGCCAGGCTTCGAGATCACTGGCTACCGCGTCTAAACCGGCATAACGATGGCTCGGTTCCACCACCAATAGGCGTCGCAAAATACAACATAGATCTTTATCGATTTCCTGCCAGCCCGGAATACCACGCGCTTTGGCTTCGTGGCGTAACGCCTCGATTCCCGCATTTTCTAGTACCCGCGCTTCATGATGCAGCGGTGCCCCGGCCAGCAATTCGTATAGCAAAAGTCCTAACTGGTATTGATCGCTAGCCGTGGTGAGTTCGCGCTGGTCGAGTTGCTCGGGGCTGGCATATTGGCGCGAGAACCACTGGGTGTATTGTTGTTCCGTGGTGTCTTGGGGTTCCGATTCGGCCTCACCTAACGATTGGGCGATACCAAAATCCAACACCTTAACGCCTGCTTCTTCATCCACCAGCACATTGGCCGGTTTAATATCGCGGTGAATGATCAAGCCTTGGTGAGCGCTATTGACTGCGCAAAGTGCCTGCAGCCACAGTGCGATTCGTTGCTTAACATCCAGCTTTTGGCGCTCGCACCACTCGGTAATGGGTAAGCCATTGACCCACTCCATCACCAAATAGGCCGTGCCTTGTTGATCGACTCCGGCATCAAAAATTTGTGCGATATGAGGATGCTTGAGCTGCCCCATAAGCTGCATTTCGCGCCGAAAGCGCTCGCTGGCATCGGCCGCCATTAAGCGAGTGATTTCGGGCAAGATCTTCACTGCCGCCTGCTGTTCAAAATAGCCATCGTCCCGAAACGCTTGGTAAACCTGCCCCATACCACCGCGTCCTGCCAACGCTTTGAGCTGATACGGACCCAAACGCTGACCCAGGTAATCTTCTTCGGCTACCGCTGCCGCTAGTGCGCGACCCAATGCTTGAGCATCGAAAGCCGCCGCTTCGGCCGCTGCGGTCTTGCTATCGAGCACTTCCAATGCTTTGGTAAGCATGCTGTCGACCATAGGACGCAGCTGCTCATGACCCGAGCAGGCCGTTTGTAGATAGGTTTCGCGCTCAGCGGGGGGAAGATTCAAGGCGTGATCGATGATGCCATCGATACGGTGGATTAAATCCTGGTCGATAGATTCCGGCACGCTGGGTGGCCCTCCTTTTTTGGCGGCCACAAGTCAGTGCGGCCAGGGACGGGGGAACCCTGCCGTACGACGGCAGTTCTGCTGGTTTCCCGCTAACAGTAACGTCCCTGACGGAGCCACCGGCGCTAACCGATGGCCCTGGAATCATTATAAAGCCCTGATATAGGCACGATTTCGAAGAAGCTCGTGCCTGAACCTAGGCTTCTTTTTATGAAGCGCTCTAGATTAAGTTAATTTCTTTTAGGCGCTGCATCAAGTAGCCATTCGCCGTAATGTCTTCTGGGTAACGCTTGGGATGCTCAGCATCGACGCACTGAGGCAAGACCGCCAGCGACATATCCGGGTTGGGATGCATGAAGAAGGGAATTGAGTAACGCGGTTGCCCTGCTTTCGCCGAGGCCGGATTCACCACACGGTGAGTGGTGGACGGTAAGCGGTGGTTGCTCAAACGCTGCAGCATATCGCCGATGTTCACCACAATAGTACCGGGAATGGTGGTGACCGCATGCCATTGTTGGTCGCGACCTAAAATTTGCAGGCCTTCAGCCTCTGAGCCCAATAGCAGGGTAATCAGATTGATATCTTCGTGTTGAGCGGCGCGCACCTGGCCCGGTTGAACATCAGCAATGGGCGGATAATGCAAAGGACGCAAAATACTATTGCCCAGATTCACTTGGTTTTCGAACCAATCGGCAGGCATTTCCAAGTACTGTGCCAACACGCCGAGAATTTTACGCGCCAAAGCATCTAAGCGCTGATATAAGGCATAGCCGAACTCGCGGAACTCGGGTACTTCAGCAGGCCATTGATTAGGCAATAAAATGCCTTCGTAGGGATTTGCACCCGCCACTTCACGCCCGATATGCCAAAATTCTTTGAGATCGGGCACGTGGTGATCTTTCGCTTGCTCCACACCAAAACCGGTGTAACCGCGCGCACCACCTTGACCTGCCACGTAGTACTGCTGCTTGACCGACTCGGGCAAAGCAAAAAATGCTTTAAAAGCCGCATAGGCTTTTTGTACCAGCTCATCGTCAATACCATGATGGGTAAAACCGGCAAAACCGTATTCTTGGTAGCCGTCACCCACCGCTTGTACGAATTCGGCGCGATTGTTTTCATAGTCGCGCAAGTCGAACAGCGGAATGCTGCTGGCGTTCACCGGTTGCACGACCGGGGCTTGTTCAAAGCCGTCAGTATCAACAGTCAAATCGGTATCAAAAAGAGCAGAAGCTTGAGCTTGCATGGCAGTAGCGATCTCGAAGTTGCAGTGAATAGTTGTGGCTCCACTACAGTGCATAACGAGCGCGCACCCGCACGCACGCCAACAACGGCGATACACCGTTGCTTGAACACACGCACAGGAATACAGCTCAGATCAGCCGCGTCGATGCAGCTACCCGCTATGAACTAATGAAATGGAACCGTCAATGAATCATTGAGCCAGCGACGAACTGACCTCCGTGGCCAGCTGTTCGGCGAGGCGTACCACAGTATCCTCTTGTGGACCTTCTACGGTGATTCGAATCAGTGGCTCGGTACCTGAAGGGCGCAAGATCACACGACCCTGACCGTTCAACTCCTGCTCCACCGATCGCACACAGTCTTGTATTTTATCATCTTGAAGCCGTTCTATGCGGCTTCGATCGGCAACAGGTAAATTAATCATGTGTTGGGGGTATTTCAGCATAGCTGCGGTGTAATCACTCAAATTACTTTGTGATTTCACTAGAATTTCCAACACTTGCAGTGCCGCAATGAGTGCATCGCCCGTGGTGGCACGGTCAAGGCAAAGAATATGACCTGAGGCTTCGCCACCGAGAATCCACTCGCGCTCAAGTAATTGACGATGCACAAAGCGATCGCCCACCGGCGCGCGCTCGAAAGGAATGCCGAGCTGAGCTAAAGCATGCTCCAAGCCCAGATTACTCATCACCGTGCCAACGACACCGCCGGGCAGCGCACCGTGTTGACGCCGGTAACGAGCCATTAAATACAGCAGTTGGTCGCCATCCACCAGCTCGCCGCGATGGTCAGCCATCACCACACGATCGCCATCGCCATCAAAAGCAATGCCCAGATCAGCGCGATGAGCCACCACAGCCTCGCACAAGCTTTGCGGGCTGGTGGAACCACAGTAATGGTTAATGTTCATCCCATCGGGTTGATTATGAATGGCAACAACATCGGCACCCAGCTCGCTCAAAGCCATGGGTGCCACCTGATAGTTGGCGCCATTGGCGCAGTCCACCACCACCTTGATGCCTTGGAAATTAGTACCAAAAGGAACGGTACCTTTGCAGTACTCCACATAGCGACCCACCGCATCGTTAATGCGCTTGGCTTTACCGATACGCTGTGGGGCAACGGTGGTGAACGGGCGTTCTAACTCTTCTTCAATGGCATCTTGCAGATGATCAGGCAGTTTATCGCCGTTAGCTGAGAAGAATTTAATACCGTTGTCTTCGAAGGAATTATGGGAAGCAGAAATGACAATGCCAGCACTTGCCGATAGCGTGGTCGTTAAATACGCCACGGCCGGTGTGGGCATGGGGCCTAAGAGGTAGATATCGGACCCGGCGGCCGATAAACCCGCCTCCAACGCCGATTCAAACATATAGCCGGAAATCCGGGTATCTTTACCGATAACAACACGGCAGCGACCACCCTGACCTAAAACCACACCAGTGGCGCGTCCCAGTCGTAGCATAAAATCCGGAGTGATCGGTTCACTACCAACACGTCCCCGAATACCATCGGTGCCAAACCAACGTCCCATGCATTCTTCCACAAACAAAATCGCTATAGGCTAACGGTTAAGTGCTCCGCAAAGCAAGCGTTTAAGCGAGATCAACAACGCGCTTACCCTGCGCCCAGTGTTATCCCAATATTAGCAATTTAATTTAAAAACACAATAGATTAAGCCCTCAATACACGCCTTGTAACCAGACAGCTTTGCCATGTTGACGACACGCCGCCAGGGCAACACTTGCGCGCCTAAAATACCGCAACAACAGCATAAAATAAGGCCGTAGGGTTAAGCTGGCTTTTGTACATGGAAGCGCACATAACGAATGACCCCGGAATCCACTGCGGCCTCAAAACGTTGCAACCAGTGACGGATTCCCGCTAAATCTAAACCCGCATCCGACAAGGCTGATGCATTCATACCCGCAGCCTGAGGCCCAAGCTGGCTTGCCGCCGCTAAGATCAGCAAGCGCCGTTTTAACGTTGCCACTAATTCCTTCAAGGTGTGGCTTTCATCCACACCGTCGAGCCATCGATATCCTGCGTGTTCAAACAACTCACGATAAGCACTTTCCGATAAGGTATCGCTTAAGCAAGTCCAGGGTGCGAGTGCCTGCATCAGATCGTCGGGCAAAGCGCCTTCTAAACACATATCGGTGATCGCCATGACACCGCCGGGCTTCAACACGCGCAGGGTTTCATTCATGACCTGGGGTTTATCGGGAAATAAACTCAGAGTACATTCGGCCAAGACGCCGTCTATACTGGCGTCACTCCAGGGTAAGCTATCTGCGCGCCCTTGCACCCATTCCACTCGCTGGCCATAGCTATGTTGCTGCGCTTTATCAGCAGCATGGCGCAAATTCACCACGCTTCGGTCCAATCCCAAAACCTGCAAACCATAATGCTCGGCGAGCAACAAAGCACTCGTACCTGCACCGCATCCCAGATCCGCCAAGATCGCATCGCTGGGCAGTTGCATGGCTTCCACCGTGCGCCGTGTTAGTGCCTCGCCCCCCGGATGAAAGCACTCTTCGGCCAAGTCGCGTACCCAAGCTTGCTCATAAAATGTGGTACAGCAACTCGGTAATACAGCAGCGGGTTTGACGGTATCGTCCATTTATTGGTGTCCTTTATTTTTCCCTAGTGCGCAGACCATCACCGTATCGCCCTTTGCAGATTGAACAAGGCGAGGTAATGGCTATGAGCTTGATCACGGCTCCGCACTTAATTGTGGCTATTATCTTGTGCGTTTAAGTCCCAATCGTAATCCACATATTTCACCGGAAATTTTGCCTGTTGAGCTTGTTGTAAATCGGCTTTTAAGGGAGCTTGAGCATATTGCAGCAGGTAGGTATGAATATCGTCACCGAAGTCTTTTTTATACCATTTAAAAATTTTCGATAAATACACAGCCATTTCCCGTACCGCCACGTTAGCCGGGCTATTGATGAAATCGCTGGCCGCCTGCTCTAGCTGTTCATCGGTCCATTCCCAGGGTTGTAATACCGGGCATGAGCTACTGGCGCAATTCAAAGCAAAATGCAGCCGTGGATCTTTTTGGGTACGCAGGATTTTTTTCTCTAGATCGTACAGATTCGTTTTTTCACCGCCCACGACCACCGGGCGATCATAGAAAAAGCCTTTACCCGGAATAATGTGCGAAGAAAAAGAAACCTTTACATCGCGCACGCTATCCAGCGGCCAGTATTCCAGCACGGCATGAATCACCAAAGTGTTATAGGTATTAACCCAGTAACTACGCACCGCTGCCCGATCGGCAAATTGCTCGGGGTGGCTATCTGGGCTGATTTTGGCCAATAAACGGACTTGTTGTTCCAAGGCCAGTAAATCGGCGTTGGATTCGCTCCAGGCATCGTAGTCCAGCGCGCCTTCTGCGTTGCGAAAACGCTGTAAGAGCTCAATAAAGGGTTGGTTAGAATATTGATCGGCGGTCACAATTTCCGCTCCTGTGGGCGCGTCTACTAACGGACGCTTTGGTGTACTTTGGCAAGCACTGATTAAAACCGCCAAGAAGATCGTTAAAAGGCTTTTGATCAAATTAGACATTGTGGCATCCATGATGTGGAGTGATTGCCCCTTTTACATTCATTCGATTTCATCAAGTCCAAAGGCTAAGCAGATGAACACGATGAATCAGCCAAACTAACGCGCTAAGCTCCCTTCAGCGGCCATCATTAAAGGCCGCTGTACCGCGTTGTATTCGCAAAACGAAATCGGTTCTCCTTCTGGGCTTAAGATATGCACACAGCATTGATCGATACGATCTTGGTCATAGGTGTAGGCATCCATGAAGGGTTTAATATTCACCATCAACAGACGATCCCACAGCGCCTTACGACCTTGTTCGGGCGTTTGATTCCACTGCAACAACAAATCTAATAATTGCTCCACTTCAGACTCGCTTAGTTGCTCAAGCCAGCGCATGGCATCGCTTTGCGTACTGGCCCAACGGATAATCTCGGCCATGGCCGAAGGCGCGTTGATGGTATCGCTAACGCTATCGATCAAGCCTTTATTGTTGTCGTCTTGCCACTGCTGATACTGCGGAAAGAAACGCGATACCGGAATGATGCCCGTCTCGCTACGCAAAGCCATGGCCATGCCAAAACAGTTGGGATCGGAACACGGAATAGGCCCAAAGTCTTCTGCACTAAACACATCACTTTGCTGGGTGATGAGTTCTACAGTATCCGCCAAGGTCAGGCGATCGATACGGCGTGGGTTTTCGTAGCGCCCCGAATACATAGCCGGCTGAATAATGACATCTTTAATTTGCGGATAGTCCAGAGCCAACTGAATAAAGCGCCCTACTTCGTGATCATTGACACCACGCGTTAAGGTCATCACCGGATGTACCTGAAAGCCGTGGCTCAGCAAATGTTGTAAAGCCTTTTCTTTGGTTTTCAGTAAATCACCACGGCCGCGAAGTTGCTCGTGGGTTGCGTCATCAAAACCGTCGAACTGCAAATAAAACGAAAGCTGCAAACCATCGATAGCCGCTAAACGTTCTACAAACTCTGCACTAGCTAACTTAATACCGTTGCTATTAATACAAACGCGCAAAAAACCTTTATCGCGCAGAATCTGCAACATGGTGAACAGCTGAGGATGAACCGTAGGCTCGCCACCGGAAAGTTGAATCACATCGGTATCGCTTTTACCCATAGCAACCAGAGCATCAACTTTACGACTGAAGTCTTCCAAACCCATCATCTTCGACAAATAGGGCGAGGAGCCTGCATAGCATGTGGGGCAAGTGAGGTTACAGCGCTCGGTGATTTCCAACAGGATATTGCAGCTGTGATTCGTTACCGGGTTACCAACGCTGGCCACAGAAAACTCAGCACTTTGATTGGAATCACTGGTGGGGTTGCTGATGGGGTTGCTGATGGGGTTGCTGATGGGGTTGCTGATGGTATTGCTGCTAGGGCCGCAGCAACTCGACGGGCCACAGCAGCTGGGCCCTGAGTCACTGCGAGTCGAGATGGGGCGTTCGTAATAATGGCGTTCATCGGCGGCGAGTAAAGCGCTGTACGGGCCATGTTCAGGGCAGCGCTTGTCCATCCAGACTTGCCCGTCACGCGCATAAACTTGAGCTGGAATCTTATCTAAACATTGCGGGCAAAGACTTTTGGTTTCTTTAATATGCCGCCCCTGGCCGAAGGAATCGAGTTCAAAGACCGCCGCCTCGGCCTGATCACGTAAGCTCACCGTATTCATGCCCTGATTCTCTGCTTTTGTATGTGCTTTTCAAGACCGTGAGACTAGTCGTTCAATTTCGGCAATAACACGACATCATTCGACGTCGGCGTGCCTGGCTGAAGTTTGGCACCGCGTCTTGTGTTTACGTAAACCAGCGTTGTGCCCAAGCTTCGGTATCGAGCAGGCGTAAAATCCAGCGCAATTCATCAGGCGATAACTGATGAATACGCTGCAATGTCTGGTTCAACGCCTCGGTATTGAAGAACGAGTGCTGCGCTAAAAAGCCCGACAATAAGTAATCGCGCAGCTGAGCACGCTCTTGAACAAGCGCCTTGTAAAAAAACGAGATCGTCGCGCCTTTCCATAAACGCCGGTGTATCGACGCAGGAATGGCCTCCTGAAAAGCCAAACGCGCCAAACCACGGCTAACACCATCGTGGCAAGCCAAGTAGCTGGGCAAGGTCAGCGCGTAGTTCACCAATGGTTCCGACATCAAGGGATGAATCACATCGGTACTGAAATTATGTTGGCTATGGCGATACTGGGTTAATGCGAGGTAAAGCGCTTGAATTTGCGCCTGCTTCACCTTGGGGTAGCTTGTAAACTGCCGTTGCCAAGAAGCCATACTGATTGCGTCAATGCTTGTCTTTAATGCAGTAACGGGAAATAAATGCTGCGCAGCCAAACCCGGATGATGAGCCGGCCCCAGCGGTGCACGCCGATGACGCATCAATGCTTTTACCACCCACCACACCGATTGTCTATTTAAATGCGCACTGGCCAGCGCCTGCGACCAAAGCCCATGTAGCCAACCGCGCACCAGCCCGTGATCTTGAGCAAAATCCACGGCAGGCACATGGTGATCGAACTGGCCAAAGACTTGATCACCACCATTACCCGTCAAAATTGCCGTGGCCTTAAATTCGTCAGCCAAAGTCTGGATACGCCCACTGGCGCGCATGCCGAAGCTTTGCCCAGAAGGCTCCAAAGCCCACGCCACTGTAGCCAGGCGGGCCAACACTTGCCCGCCTGCTTCACTTGCGCTCGATAAAGGCATCATTGTGAGCTTTACACCCACATGATCGGCCATGGCTTGGGCAAATGGCCGCTCATCGCTGGCGTCGCCAGCATCGTAATAATTTACCGCCAGTACTTGATCGGCGGCTTTCAAATCGCGTACACAAGCCAGCAAGATGGCCGAATCGAAACCGCCCGATAACTGCACAACAACACGTTCATGCAGTGCGATACGGGCAGCAATAACCGCTTGGGTTTGTGCGGCAAACTCAACACTCGCTTGCTGAATATCGTAACGGGGCTGTGATCGGTATTGGGGAAACAAATGCCAATGGTTTTGATGCAACAACGACGCTTCCGTTTGCAAGCCATCTACATGCAAGCCATCTACAGCGCACAAACTCTGCCCACCCAAGATACGCCTAACGCCCATCAAGCCGGTTTTGGTGATGGGCTGGCCATTGGCGAAGAAGCTGTAATAAAGATAATCCCAATCGGGCTCACGACGAAATGAGAGTAACGCTAAGGCAGCGATATCGTTACTAATCCATAT
>JAKSCJ010000080.1 GCA_022360675.1 Lysobacterales bacterium | reverse complement strand
CCAAAGCCGAGCGCATGATGTCGACATTGCCGATGCATTCGAAGGAATAATCCACACCGCCGTCGGTCATTTCGACAATAACGTCTTGAATGGGCTGGTCGTGTTCTTTGGGGTTGATGCAATCGGTGGCACCTAATTGACGGGCCAGGTCGAATTTCTTCGGGTTAATATCGATGGCGATAATGCGCGAGGCTTTGGCCATGGCCGCACCGATAATGGCAGATAAACCAATGCCGCCCAGGCCAAAGACAGCTACGGTATCGCCTTCGGCCACTTTGGCGGTGTTCATTACCGCGCCCATGCCGGTGGTTACGCCGCAACCCAGCAAACACACTTCTTCCAAGGGCGCTTTGGGGTTCACTTTGGCCAGGGAAATCTCGGGTAACACGGTGTATTCCGAGAAGGTGGAACAGCCCATGTAGTGGTAAATGGGTTTGCCGTCTTTATAAAAACGGGTGGTGCCGTCGGGCATTAAGCCTTTGCCCTGGGTGGCGCGGATTTTCTGGCATAAATTGGTTTTACCCGAGGTGCAGAATTTGCACTCGCCACATTCGGGGGTGTACAGCGGAATCACATGATCGCCCACTTTTACACTGGTAACGCCTTCGCCCACTTGCTCGACAATGCCGCCACCTTCGTGGCCCAAAATGCAGGGGAAAATGCCTTCGGGATCTTCGCCCGAAAGGGTAAAGGCGTCGGTGTGGCATACGCCGCTGGCCACAATACGAACCAGTACTTCGCCCGCTTGGGGTGGCATCACATCCACTTCTTCAATAGACAAGGGTTGCTTGGGGCCCCAAGCGATGGCGGCTTTGGATTTGATCATGGTTTGGTTCCGTTGCACGGCCCGGCGGTTGCAGGGCGATTCTCGCCCAACGCGTGGCCTATGGGTGCGTCACTGCACGCATCAAATGTGAAATAAGGGCGCTATTATAGCGGCTACCGAAGCGATGATCGGTGGGGAAATACGGATATCCGCCGCCGGAGCCGTTACAATAAAGGGTCCAGCGCTGTTTTATTGTTGATGATTAATTGTGAGGAGTGGTCGCGTGGGCAATGGCTTGATGGATCAATTGTTAAAGGCGGGTGTGGTCGATAAGAAAAAGGCCAACCGTGCCAAGCAACAAAAACGTGATCAGGCGAAGAAGGGCCAAAATAAAGACGAGGCCCAGGCGCGCGCGCGTGAGATCGAGCGTCAGCGCAAAGAAAAGGCCGAGCGCGACCGGGCGTTAAACCGCGAGCGTCAACAAGCCCAGGAAGAAAAGGCCAAGCTGGCCCAGATTCAGCAACTGATTGAAGCCCACCGTATTGATCGCAAAGACGCGGAAATTCCCTATCACTTTAACCACGGCGATCGTATTCCCAGTATTTTGGTGACCGAGGCCATGCGCGTGCAGTTAATGCGCGATAAATTGCGCCTGGTGCTGTGGAAAGAGCAATACGAGTTATTACCACGCCCGGCGGCCGACCAAATTATGGAACGCGATGCCAGCATTGTGGTGGTGCCGGACCAACGGGAAATGACTGAAGAAGAAGCCCAAGCTTACGAGGACTTCCCCATTCCCGACGATTTAATGTGGTAAATAGCGCCCGATTAAGCACAGCAAATAAAGCACTGTAAATAAAGCACTGCAAATACCGTAGCTAATTAATCGGTGGTCGTCACGCCGTTGGCGGCCCAGATCGCGCCTAATTGGGCGGCGATAGGTAGGCCATCGCGCAGTTCATCGTTAGCTTCCACCACAAATTCGCTACGGCCGGTGTAAAAACTTTGGCCCGCAACGCGAACGATAACCCCCTCGCTACCAGTCTCACCTTCCACCACTCGCGCGATGCGGCCGCTGAAAGGCACACCGCTAAGGCCGCGGAATAAGCGTTCTTCGCCCACATCGATCAAACCTTTGGCGTGATCTAAGGCCAAGCGCGCGGTAACGCCACTGCCGGTGGGACTGCGATCCACCTGACCATCGCCGAAAATACAGAGATTACCCGTGGGCTCGTTGCCTTGGGCGTCGTCGGTGATGATGGTGCCGTAGAGAAAGCCCAAATCGCCGCTGCTGTGGTCGCGATGTTGAATGCTGAGCTGTTCACGCGCGGCATCGGTGATGCGGCGGCCCATTTGGATGAGGGTTTCCAAAGGGCTTTCCAGCAGCGATAAACCCAAACGAGAGGCGGGCAGAATGGCGTAATAGGCACCGCCGTAGCTGATATCGAAGCGTATCTTGCCGTGTTCGGGCAGCTCGATTTCGGCGTCCATCACATACGGAAAGGCGGTCACGCTATCGAATTCCACCGCACCGGTATTGCCCTGGGCATCGGTGGCCACTTCCACCTGCACCAAACCGCAGGGGCATTCCAGGCCAAAGCGGGTGAGCGGTGGTGTTTTGGGCACCAGGCCTTGATCCACCACCCAGCGCCCCATGGCAATGGTGGCGTGGCCGCACATGGTGCTATAGCCGCCGTTATGGATGAACAACACCGCCAGGGCAGCGTCGGGATGATGGGCCGCGGTGGGCCACACGCCGTACATATCGGCATGGCCGCGTGGCTCGCTCATCAGTCGTTGGCGTACTACATCGAACTCGGCCTTGGCCTGGCGGCGTTTGGCCAGCAGGGTCTCACCTTGTAGTTCGGGCGCGTCGCCGGTGATGATGCGCACGGGTTCTCCGGCGGTGTGCATATCGTCTACGAGGTAACGGGCCAGGGAGGATTCAATGGGCAGGCTCATGCGGAGGTTTCCTTGCGCTGTTGTTGATAGGCCAAGATGGCGGCGGCTAGATCTTCTAAGGAATCGCCCACCGATTTAAATAAAGTAATGGCCTCGGTTGGGTGCTTTAATGCCGAGCGCCCTGGGTGCTTCTCGGCGCAGAGTTCGGCCAGCTCGGCGATGAGCGCGTCGGCGCTGATAATGCCTTCTTGAATGGGCCGCATGATCTCGCCGCTTTCATTCAAAGCACCGCGCCGGGTATCGACGAATAAGGCCGCGCGTTGAATGGCCTGGTTGTCGACTTCGCGCATCTGCGGCGTGAAGCTGCCCACTAAATCCAAATGACAACCGGGGCTGAGCCAAGCCCCCAAAACTAAAGGCTCGGTGGCCATGGTGGCGCAGCTGATGATATCTGCTTGCTGGACCGCCTGGGCCAGTTGATCCACCGGGCAGGCTTGGATGCGAATATTCGTTTGTGCCCGGTATTGCTGTTGTAATTCGTCCACTAAACGCTGGGCGTGGGCGGGTTTTCGATCCCACACGGTGATCTCGGTAATGGGTCGCACACTGGCATGGGCGGGAATGAGAAAGCGCGCCATGCGGCCACTGCCCACCATCAGCAAACGACTGCTATCGCTACAGCTGAGATAACGTGACGCCAAGGCCGACGCGGCAGCGGTGCGGCGGGCGGTGAGTTCGTTGCCGTCCAGGGTGGCCAGGGTTTGTCCGGTGCGGCCGCAGCTCAAGGTGTATTGGCTGTTTAAACCCGGTAAACCCAGGGCATTATTGCCGGGGAAGACACTCACCTGCTTGACGCCGAAATATTCGCCTTCCAACCAGGCGGGCATTAAGAGTAAAGTGGCGTCGGCTTGACCGGGAACGGGCAGGGTGTGATGGTGGCGCAAGGGCGAGTGCACCGGCGCGATGAACATGCGCCGTAAGGCTTCGATTAATGACTCCCAAGCCAAATATTTGCTTAATTCAGCAGCCGAGAAATGCACCGCGATCACTCCTTCAGGTGAGATGAACTTGAGCCTTTCGTTGGGTTCATTGTGAAATGCTCGGTTGCAAAATCTTAGCTTATCTTCCGAAATTCTGGCTAGCGCTTTGGTGTTAGCAAAAAGCGATGAATCATGAGTTTGAATATGCCAACGGACCTGCCAGCAGCACACAGCGCCAATGCGGAATCTGCATTAAAGATTCTGTATCAAGATGAATCTGTGGTGGCGGTGCATAAACCCGGTGGTTTATTGGTGCATCGCAGCATGATCGATCGCCGCGAAACCCGCTTTTTATTGCAATTACTGCGCGATCAAATCGGTCAGCGGGTGTATCCATTGCATCGTTTGGATAAACCCACTCAAGGTATTGTGTTGATGGCCTTAAGCCCGGAGATCGCGCGATTGATGGGGCCGCAGTTTGAACAAGGTGATGTGGAAAAACACTACTGGGCCATCGTGCGCGGTTATTGCGAGGCACAAAATACCATCGACTACGCCTTGAAAGAAGAGTTGGATGCCATGACCGATGGCAAGGCCAAACAAGATAAACCCGCCCAAGCGGCCGTTACCCAGTATCGTCGTTTGGCTCGGGTGGAATGGCCGTATCCGGTGGGGCGTTATGATAGCGCGCGTTATTCCTTGCTGGAGCTACAGCCCAAGACTGGCCGCAAGCATCAATTACGACGCCACCTCAAGCATATTTTTCATCCCATCGTGGGCGATACCACCCATGGCGATGGCAAGCAAAATCGTTTTTTTCGCGATCATTTTCACGCTCATGGTTTGATGCTGTGCGCCAAGCGTTTGTCGTTCGTTCATCCTATCAATGGCGATCGCATTCAACTGGAAACCCAGCTGGATGCCGAAATGCAGCGCTTGGTGGACGATGAGTCTTGGTGCTGGGATTAATGCCCAAATTCTGCTTTAACGCTCCCGCTGGTTTTCCATCATTTTTAATAAGATTTGATATTCATCATCGGCCATGATGAGTGCCGCCTCGGTGAGTCGCGATAGCGCGACCTCAGGTGTGACCAAGTAACGCAAGATATGCTCGGCACTGGCTTTCAGTGATTGGCGCTGTGGCTTTTGGTCTGCGCTTAAGCTGTTGGCCAAGCCTAAAACAAAGCGCGCGGCGCTGAGGTTTTCGTCCATTTTCGGCAAGGGCGTTAAGGGCGTGCCGTTGAGTTTGGCGGTAATGAGCCCACCGGCGGTGTGATGGAATTCTTCGGCAATAAATTGTGCCGACTGCAAGGCCCGTTGTTGCCATTGCTGATCGCCCGTGGCGCGGTATAGCGATAAAAACGCCCGCCCCATGGCCAGGGTATCGCCCAAGTAGGGACCGGCT
Organism: Lysobacterales bacterium; assembly: GCA_022360675.1. Lineage (GTDB taxonomy): Bacteria > Pseudomonadota > Gammaproteobacteria > Xanthomonadales > Wenzhouxiangellaceae > JAKSCJ01. The sequence continues at coordinate 167 of JAKSCJ010000080.1, read as the reverse complement.
TGATCCACTTGGTCGTGGCGATAACCGCCGCGCCATAAGCGGCGTTCTTGGTGAATCCAGCGTGCGGCTTTTTGCGCCCGTTGCAGTAGCGATTCGTCATTGAGTGCTCTGTAAGCTTCGCTCAACGCTTCGATCAACAAGCCGTTGTGGTAGCTGTACTGATGTTG
>JAKSCJ010000072.1 GCA_022360675.1 Lysobacterales bacterium | reverse complement strand
TCTGGCAAACAAAGGCTAGGAGGAAGCGATGAAAAAATCACGATTTACAGAGACGCAGATGGTCTCAATATTGAAAGAGGCAGAGAGCGGGCTAGCGGTGAATGAGGTTTGTCGTAAGCATGGAATCAGCCCTGCCACCTACTACAAATGGAAAGCGAAGTATGGTGGTTTGGACGCATCAGAACTGAAGCGAATCAAAGAGCTTGAAGCGGAGAACGCCAAGTTAAAGCGGATGTTTGCTGATATGGCTTTGGAAAATAATGCGCTGAAAGACCTGATTGAAAAAAAGCTCTAAAACCGGCAGGCAAACGGGTGGCAGTCAGGTATCTAATGGATACGCACCACTTCTCGATTCAGCGGGCTTGCCGGTGTATCAAATTGGCTCGTTCAGCGTGGTATAAGCCTTTAGTGAATGGACTAGAACGAGACCGAGTATTGATTGAATCATTAAGCACATTAGCTGAACAAAAGCCTGGGCTCGGCTTCTGGAAGTTGTTTCGGCGCTTACGGCGGCAAGGTTACCGCTGGAATCACAAACGCGTATGGCGAGTGTATTGCGTGCTAAAGCTCAACCGTAAACGGCGTCGAAAGCAACGTATTCCAACAAGAACCCCGATGCCTTTGAGTACGCCCGCACGCCCTAATCAGGTGTGGTCGGCTGATTTTGTCAGTGATGCATTGTACTCAGGAACACGGTTCCGTACGTTCAATGTGCTGGATGATTTTAATCGAGAAGCACTCGCTATTGAAGTGGATACCTCATTGCCTAGTGCACGCCTGGTTCGCGTGTTCGAGCAGCTTAAAGCAGAGCGTGGGTTACCGGAGGCCCTAAGAACCGACAATGGCCCCGAGTTTCTTGGCCAGTGTTTTACGCAATGGTGTAGCGATAACGGTATTACCATCGATTACATTGAGCCCGGCAAACCGAATCAAAACGCTTATATTGAGCGGTTTAACCGCAGCTATCGTACAGAGCTACTGGATACTTGGTTGTTTAAAGACTTGGACGAAGTCAGAGCAATGACCTGGGCTTGGATGTTGGAATACAACCAAGAACGTGATCATGACAGCCTTGGTGGCATGACCCCCATTGAGGCTTTGAAAAACACAGAATTCTCTACTTTTGAGCTGTCTCCTTAAGGGGGAAGCTTACGGTGTCTTGAACATGTTGAAAGAGTTGTCGATGGATGATGGTGGAATGGGAAGTCTTCGGCTTTTCCCCCACGCTGTAGAAGTTTCAGATACCCGGTTGTTTGGCGAGGCGGTGAGCAAATGTTATTTCGACGATACAGACGGTGTAAGAGTTATCGCAACGCTCTATGTCGATCAAAATGGTAACCCTCTTGAAATTGATGTTTGGAAAACTAATTTTGAAAAATTAATAGAAATTCCTGACACCAATGATTTTAACGGATGGTAAAAGAAGTGGCTGCATTGGTTATTTAGGAAAAAAACAAAAATAATTTAACGGAAAATTAGGCGGCACAATAGATTCGACTGGCCCTCTCATCAAGCTTACTGAGAATCTGCAGAATGTGAATACTGTAGTGCAATAAGTGCGGCTCGTTTAAAATATTGCAGTTGATCTAAACCAATGCGCTTGGCGTATCGAACGCTTATTTAATCCGGTAAGGGTAGCTGCAAGCAAAACTGGGCTTGAAAGTTGATAGTTTACTAATTGCTGGCCAAAGCTTATGAGCGATAAATAAAAAACTAAATCAGTTGTTTTCTTCTGGCTTGTAAGGTAGCGTGCAAGCCCGTCACCATAAAAATGGATAAATTTTGAAAGCTGCTTTTTTCTTGCTTTTATGCTTGTTTTCTACTGGCGGTTTGGCTGTTGTCAAAAGACACGATGTACCTTCTGAGAATTACATTTTGCATGAAGCACCAGGTTATCTGATCGATATGCCTCATGAAGGGCATGGCGTATTAATCGATCAACAATGGATTGTAACGGTCGCTCATACTATTTTTTATGATTATGTTGGTAAACAGTTAAAGATTGGATCTAATTTATATCAAATCGAAAAGGTTTATATTCACCCTGAATTTGAAGAACCTAACGAAAGCTTGCTGAAAGGCGACTTAGCGCCCCTGATAAATTTCCTAAAAGCTATAAGCGATATTGCATTAATCAAGTTATCTTGCCCGGTAGGCGATATTAAACCAATCAGTCTATACGCGGGCACAAAAGAGCAGGGCAAAGTCATCACCGTGTTTGGGAAGGGGGCAATGGGCGATGGGCTCAACGGCGAAGACCTTGAAACTAAGTCATTACAGTCTTTGAATACATTTCAAAACATCGTGGAAACCGTTGAGCCAAATTGGTTGGCCTTCAAGTTTGATAAACCACCTAATGGCTTGCCGCTTGAAGGTATGCATGGCTCAGGAGACAGCGGTGGAGCTTCTGTCATTGATCAAGATGGTGCACCCTTTCTTGTTGGGCTTTCGAGTTGGCAGTTGGCCCATGGCGATATTTCTGCTTTTAGAGGAGGGCTGTATGGCACGACCGCCTACCAAGTAAGAATCTCAAGATACCGAAATTGGATCATGGGAATCTTGGATAGCGAACAAAATCGAGATCGCTAATTCTAGTGTTTTGTTTCTAATGGCTGTGTCGGTCCAGGTAGTTTCGTACTAATGCAAAAAGCCCGGCAAGACACCAGGCTTTCCTTAAGAATTCACCAACAAATTCATTCGCTTAAAAATCAATCGCCCCGCGCTCGATAGGTGTACCAAGTCACGATGGCTTGGTTGTTTTCCAGAACGTCTATAGAAAAGCCTTCGCCATCGCGGCTGGGTCCTCCGTACCACACGCCGCTCATCCAGCTGTTGGTGTCGATGTTCTCAAAGCCAATGGCTTCGCATTCGATGGAAACCGGACTGCGCGCCAGGCGTTGAATGGGGTAGGCACCGTTGCCATAGGCGGAGAAGTAGGGGCCTTCGGCTTGGTAGCTTAGGTTAGCGTTGTTGCAGCTGTTGAATTCGATACTCAACTGGCCCCAGTTGTTGCGGGTGACGGCATTTGGATCGAGTGCTTGGCCGAAGAATCCGCTTTGGGTGATGCGTAACGCATTGGTGCTGAGTTGGTTTTGCTCAATGTTCGCCAAGCCGCCCAGCCAGATTTGATCGGCTTGGGTGACGGGTTCGCTGCTTTTTTGCATGAGTAACATGCCGGTGGCACCGTTGAGGCCGCCCGCGCCGCTGCTGACTAGGTTGCCGCGTGAAGCGCCGGTACGAGCGTCGATCCGTTTTACGTAGTTGGAGTTATCGCTGCTAACCAATAGTTCGTCGGCGCTGCGATAAATCATATGGGTGGGTTGGCGGACTTGATCGCTAAATACGCCCAGATACTCGCCCGTGTTCAGGTCAAAACGCAGAATTTCGTTACTACGCCAGCTGGCCACCAATAATTCTTGATCTTGATTGATGAGCACACTGCGCGCGGCGTTTAAACTGCTGGTGCCAGGCCGCACGATGCGCTCGGGCTCGCCTTGTCCTGCGTAATTCACACGCACGACGCTGCTGTTGTCGAAGCCGGGAATGTAGGCATTGCGTTGAAAATCCAAAGCGATACCCACGTCGGGGCCGCGGCTTAAGCCACTGCCGCCGTCTAATACCATCTGGGCCGGATCATTGCCGGTGATATCCACTACCACTGCCGATTGGGTGTCGAAATTCACCACCAGCATATGGGTATCGTCCAGAAAAGCAGCACCCGTGGGCGATGATATAGGCGCAATCACGGCGGCTCCGGTTTCAGCACTATTGCCCACCACCACATTCATAAAGCTTAAATCGCTGCCGCGATATCGAATGATGCGGTTATTGCGCTCACTGACCACATAAATATTGCCGTCGCTGCCTTGTAAAATAGCTTGCGGACCCGATAAACGGTTGGCGTTATCCAGATCGCGCAGATAACTGCCGTCACAGGCGTTAAAGACCTTCACATTATTGTTTTGCCAAGAGCTGACTAATAATTGCTGCTGGGTGCATGGATCGGTATTTTGCGCCAGAGCCGAATCAAGGCCTCCCAGGCTCAGCGTGAGTATCGCGAGGCTGGCGCCTAATAAATGGCGTGATAGATTGCGCATTTTATTGGAAGCGTTGAAGGCATTAGTGATGATGGATCGTCGGGTTGTTGTTTTTGTCATGTTTGAACTCCGTAACAGCTTGTCGCCAGCTTGAGCCGGATC
>JAKSCJ010000221.1 GCA_022360675.1 Lysobacterales bacterium | reverse complement strand
GATCGGCCTGGTTATTTTTACCGTCGCCATTAGCGTGCTGGCCAACATTATCCACAGCACTATAGTGCCCAGCGTCAATGCCAGCCGCAGCGAACAACAACTAGAACGCATTAAACCTGTGGCCGCCGTATATGTGGGTAGCGAAGGCTTAGCCGCCGCAGAAGCTGCCGCTTCTGCCAGCAGCAGCGATAGCATGGCTGCAAACGACAGTGCTGAGGTGGTCGATGGCGAAGCCATTTACCAACAGGTTTGCTCGGCTTGCCACACCAGTGGTGCCGCCGGTGCGCCCAAACTGGAAGCTGCCGCCTGGACCGAGCGCCTGACTAAAGGCGAAGATCAACTGGTCAGCAATGCCATTAACGGTATCGGTGTAATGCCTGCCAAAGGCGGCCGTGCCGACTTAAGCGACGACGCCATCCGCACCACCGTGCAATACATGCTGGCCAGCGTTGGTGGCGACAGTAGTGCTGCCAACGACAGCGCGATGGACGCCCCCGCCATGGCTATGGATACCGCTATGGGCGCCGCCGACGATATCGACGGCGAAGCTATTTACCAACAAGTTTGCTTTGCCTGCCACGGCACTGGTGCCGCTGGCGCGCCTAAGTTGGAAGCCGGTGCTTGGACCGAGCGCTTAGGTAAAGGTAACGATGCTCTGGTCAGCAGCGCCATCAACGGTATCGGCATTATGCCCGCCAAAGGCGGCCGCGCCGACTTGAGCGACGACGAAGTTCGCGCCACCGTCGAGTGGATGCTGGCTCAAATCCAGTAACGTCATCATCGATAACACGTGATAACAATGATGCAATCATCTTCTTCAAACGCCGCTTCTAAGCGGCGTTTTTTTTCGCCCCAAATGCGCCTGCAACAAAGTAAGCGACACTTTGGACTTGCTTTCGCCATAGCCTGCGCAGTACTGAGTTCTGCCTGTACCGATCCTGCTAATGTGCCGCTACCCAGCGATATCTGCCAACTGGAATTACCGCCCGTTGGTGCCACCCAAGGCAGCGGCGAGCACTCGCCTATGGTGGGTGAAAAGGTTACCGTCCGCGCGGTGGTAACCGCCGTGATGCCGGGCGAAGGCTTTTTCGTGCACGACCCGCTGGGCGATACCAGCCCTGCCACCTCAGAAGGCCTGTGGATTGCCGACCCAGAACCCCCCTTCCCCGGTGAGTTATGGGCCTGGCGTGGCACCATCGCCGAATTACCTGCCGAACATAACAGCGGCACCTTAACGGCACTCACCGAGATTAACGGTCGCCAACGCTGCGCTGAAAATCAAACCTTACCGGTGGCCGAGTTCCCGCTACCCAGTGTGCAGCGCGAAGCGTTGGAAAGCATGCGTGTGCGTTTGCCTGAAAACATTCAGGTGACTCAAGCGCCTAATCGCTATCGTCCCTACACCCTCACCGCAGCCAGCGAGCGGGTGTTCTCCCCCACCGAAATGGTGCGTCCGGGGTCAGCAGCAAAAACCCTAAGCGAGCGCTTCCGCGCTGCCAGCATGGACATTGCACTACCGCCGGGGCGGCATTATTACCGTGTGGGCGACAAACTAGAAGCCGTGGCCGGCGTTTACGATTTACGCGACCGAGCCCAGCTCATCAGCACTGCTGCACCGCAAGTGAGTGCTGCTGCTGGCATTCCTCAAGCACCCAGCAGCAAGGGCGATATACGCATTGTCAGCATGAATTTGCTGAATTATTTCAATGGTGATGGCCAAGGCGACGGTTTTCCCACCCAGCGCGGAGCCGAAACACCAGAAGAATTTGCCCAGCAACGGGAGCGCACGCTGTCGGCCGTGGCCGCTTTAGCGCCCGATGTGATTGCCGTTCAAGAGCTGGAAAACGACGGTTACGGCGCGCACAGCGCGGCCGCCGACTTTGTGCAAGGTTTAAACCAATACACCAATACCAACCACTGGCGGTTTGTGGCGGCCAACGCCAATCAACCCGAACAACAGCTAGGCGGCGACGATATTGCCGTGGGTTTGTTCTATCGAGCCGATCGTGTGCAGCCGGTGGGCGCTTCAGCGGTACTCGATACCTCGCCTTTCAACGAACGCCACCGCGCCGTGCTGGCGCAAGGGTTTCGCCTGGCTGAAAACAGCACAGAACAAGCCGACTGGCTGGTGGCATCGGTGCATTTGAAGTCTAAAGGCAGCTGCCCTGAAGCAGGCGACAACGCCAACACCGGCGACGGCCAAGCCTGTTGGGCCCCCGCCCGCGTCGCGGCTGTGGAAGCCCTGGTGCCCTGGTTGAAACAACAAGCCGCCGGGGCCGAAGTACTGGTGTTGGGCGATTTCAATAGTTACCGCATGGAAGATCCCATTCGCTCTATGGCGCGCTTGGGTATGGTGGAATTGGTGGGGCAGTCGGCAACACCACCGCTGTATAGCTACAACTGGCGCGGCCAGCGCGGCACTTTGGATTTTGCCTTCGCCACCCCCAGCCTGGTAGCTAAGCTGAGCCAGGCGAACCATTGGCATATCAATTCCGACGAATCCGACCTGATTCAACAACATAGCGAAAACACGGATTTAAACGCCCAATGGCGGCGCTTTTCCGATCATGACCCGCTGTATGTGGATATAACGGTGAACGCGGCGCCCTAGCGATGAGCACGCGCCTTGTTGGTGGCCTGTAACTCGGCCACCCATTGGCCCGACCAATGCACGGCCTGGGGCCAAAAGCGAGCAAAACAGGCGTCCAGTTGCTTTTGATTGGGCGCCAATAAACGCCGTGCATCACTTAAGGGACCGGGCCGCGATAAGCGGCTCGCCACCCCCGCCAAGACGCGATCCATCACCGCATCCTCATGGTATCGACTCAACACTTGATACTCTTGAGCATAGCGCGAGAAGCGCTGGAGGCGAGCGGGTAACTGCGGGTGATGGCGATTCATCAAGGCGTAGAGATCTGCGCTGAACTGCGCCAAAGGGCGGTCATGCCAGTCCTGCCAATGACGGCTGAGCCAGGCATCTAACATCAGGTCGAATACGATTCCCATGTAGCGGCGCAGCGGTTTTGGCGCCAGCTCCCGCGCCGTATCCACCAGTTCGTGGCTATCAGTCCAACGGTCCACCGCACGGTGGTGTTGAATACCATCGCAAACCAGAGCTGGCCATGTCTGTTCGTCCAGGCGTCCTTTCACCACATCGCCCAGCAATACACCAAGCCGCCATTGTTCGTTGTTTTCTGCCAGCAGGAAATGGGCGAGATAATTCATTTCAATCACTTAAGCGCATAGATCGGGGGCTGGTTTGGGCCTGCCCTTCGATGTAGGTTATCATTTTGACCCCAGTTCATGATGCGGATCTATGAGCGCAGACGAGCCCATTACATTCCCTCAGGTGTTTCCTGACAGCACCAGTAATGTGTTTCTAAAAGGCCCTAGCGGTCGTTTAGAGGCCATGACCGATCTTCCCTCCGAAGTGCCGGCCCAGCCTGCGGTGGCCATCATTTGCCATCCGCACCCGCAACACGGCGGCACCATGCGTAACAAAGTGGTTACCATTTTGGAACGCTCGCTACGCGAACTTGGCCTGCGCACCGTGCGCTTCAACTTCCGTGGCACGGGCGAAAGCGAGGGCGAATACGACGAGGGAGTCGGTGAGCGCGACGATTTACGTGCCGTCATCGAATGGGTACGCGAAACCTGCCCCGACCACGAGCTATGGCTGGCGGGCTTCTCCTTTGGCTCGGCCATCAGCGCCCAAACCGCCATGGAGGCCCAACCGCGTCAACTGATCTCGGTGGCACCACCGGTAGAACGCTTCGATTTCAACGGCATTCATATTCCCGGTTGTCACTGGCTGGTGGTGATGGGCGACGAAGACGAAGTCGTTTCGCCCCAGGCAGTGTTTGATTGGGTCGATCAAGCCGATCCCCAGCCCGAACTCGTGGTGATGAAGAAGGCAGGTCACTTTTTCCATCGCCGTTTGATGGATTTACGCGGCCTGCTGAAAAACAGCCTGCGCGACCATCTACCCAATCTAAATGCGGGCGGCGACAGCTGAGTCTCGCCATCACATCGATCACTAAATCCAGGGCCGGAAGCCAAAGCGAATTGCCATGAATCAGGCGTCGAATCATCGCCCATCTAGCCCTCAAGCGGCCTATCAACAAGCCTTGAGCCAAGGTTTCCAGCACGATCCTGCCCAAGCCTCCGCTGTGGCATTGTTCGAGCAGCTGTACCAGCGCCTGCATCAGGCAAGCGCGACCAAAAGCAGCTGGTGGCCCTTCGCTAAAACCCAGACCAAGGCCGTTACGGGTTTGTATTTGTGGGGTGGCGTTGGGCGCGGCAAAACCTGGCTGATGGATATGTTCTATAACAGCCTGGATTTTCCGGCGAAACGCCGCATGCACTTTCACCAGTTTATGAACGCCATTCATTTGGAATTAAAAAAACTGGGCGAACGAAGCGATCCACTGCCGCAAGCCGTGTTGGCAGTCATTGGCGATATTCGTGTGCTGTGTTTCGATGAGTTCTTCGTTAGCGACATTGGCGATGCCATGATTTTGGCCGGGGTCATGCACACGCTGGTGGATCACGGTATCACCTTGGTGGCCACCTCCAATGTCGAACCCGATCGCCTGTATTACGACGGTCTGCAACGCGCCCGTTTCTTGCCCGCCATCGAGTTGCTCAAACAGCACACTCAAGTGATGGAAATGGGCAATGGCGACGACTTCCGCCTGCGCGCTTTGGATCAAATGAACACTTTTTTGGTGCCCCACAACGAGGCGCATCAAAAACAACTGGCCTCAGACTTCGCCACCATCGCAGGCGAAACCGGCCACGGTGGTATCGTGCATATTAACGAGCGTGATATCCCCGCCTTACGCCAAAGCGACGGGGTGGTGTGGTTTACCTTCGATACCCTTTGCAATGGCCACCGCTCGGCCGCCGATTACGTCGAGCTGGCGCGTCAATTTCATACCATCGTGCTAAGCAACATCCCCCAACTTGAGCGCGAACACAACGATGCCTCCCGACGCTTTATTCATTTGATCGACGCTTTGTACGATCATCGCGTCAAACTCATCGCCAGCGCCGCAGCCGAGCCACAAAATTTATACCAAGGCACCCGCTTGAGTATGGAATTCCAACGCACCAGCTCGCGCCTCATCGAAATGCGCAGCCACGATTACCTGGCCGAAGCCCATCGACCTTAGTTTGAGATCACTCAAACCACGCAATCGATCAGTAAGCCTTAAAGCCGCCAGCAATAAAAGTGCCATAGTCCATCACGCAAACACTTAGCAATCCATACGTCAGCATCACTTTTTAGCTAAAACTTGACGCCTCCACCCATGAGTTACCCGCAAGGCGCGCTATAGTGTGATCATGCCAGCTGGGAGTTCATCATGCGATTGCGTTTGTTGTTCATTGTTTGCTTATTTTTTATCTGCACAAGCCTCACCTCATCTTTTGCTTTCGCCCAAGAAAATGAGACTGCTAGCGCTGTGTATATTCCGCCAGGTTTAACCGAATGGCGCGAATGGGTTTTATACGAACAAGACCATCTTTTTTGCCCGCAGCAACTGCAAACCCATAACGACGAAGAACACAGCAAACCGCACATTTGTGCCTGGCCTATCACTTTAGATATTCAAGCTTTCGATGATCATGCCGTTTTTGAAAGTCATTGGTTTAGTTACACCGATAGCGAAATCCCATTGCCAGGTAGCGTCGACTTATGGCCTGAGCAGGTACTTGTCGACGGTCAGGTGGCGGTGGTAACGCCCAACACATTAGGTCGCCCCAGTGTCATCGTGGCGCCCGGTGAACATACCCTGCAAGGCCGCATCAACTGGACAGAAATACCCTGGTCTATCGACGCGCCCGCCCAAAGCGGCGTGGTTCAGGTCAGTTTAAATGGCAAGCCCATAGTGCCGCTTATTAGAGGAACAAATGGCTACATACATCTAAGTAACGCCAGCATACCTAAGCAAGAAAAAGACCGTACCGACATTGTGGTAGCACGCTTAATTCAAGATGGTTTTCCACTCACAATGAATGTGTATATCGACATCGATATTTATGGTCAAAACCGAGAAGAACGTATTGGCCCTGTGGTATTACCCGGCTTTGAAATTTTCAATCTCGAATCCAAACTACCTGTCAATATTAATGACGATGGCTCACTACAACTACAATTACAAAAAGGTGCCTATCAAATTGTTGCTCAACTGCGTGCGACTCAAGTCATTACCCAATTACAGAAACCTGAATTGCCTAAACCCTGGCCCAATGAAGAAACATGGAGCTTTGCTCCCGATTTAACGCTTCGTACGGTACGAGTTGAATCGCCGCATCTTGCCGATCGAACGCAAGTTCATACCGCTACGGGGCTTCCACTAGACAATGCCGTTTATTTATTACGCGATAACGATCCATTTAAACTGATTGAGCTTAACCGTGGAATCACCGACTTCAATAATGAAATCTCGATATCTCGCCACACCTGGCTTAACTTAGATGGCAACACACTCATTAATCGTGACGAAATCACAGGTATTGCGCGCAGCAATTGGCGCTTTAACATTCAGCAACCTTATCGCTTGCTATCCGCTGAAGATCAAGATCTACTTAAAGACAAGCATCTACTGATCACGCAATTTAACAATGCACTTAACCCAAACCAACTAGATGAAGGTGTTGAATGGCGCGACCCTAACATCAACATGGCCACCACCATGCAAACCGAGTTTACCCACACCACGCCGCTAAGCGCTTGGCAACATACCGTTGATAAACTCAACACCATACTGCAATTACCACCCGGCTACCGCTTGCTTCACGCCACAGGCTACGACCAGGTCAGAGGCAGTTGGTTAAGCCGCTGGGATATCTTCAGTGTCTTTTTATTAATACTCACAACCACTGTTGTTTATCGCCTACTCTCGTGGCCTCAAGCCTTAGCAAGTTTTGTTCTATTAAGCCTTGGCATGCATGAATTTTATGCACCAACCCTACTCTTGTTAATCAGCGCTCTATTGCTACTATTAAACCAGTGGGTAGAGCAGAAGAAGGGGCAAAAGTTAATTAACAGAATCACCCTAGCGGCGATACTTTTGCTAGCCATACAGATATTTTTCTTTACATTAAATCAACTACAAAGCGCTCTTTATCCTCAACTAGAAACGGAAACGATAACGCTAAACTTAGATACTGAAGCAAAAAGCTATCCATTAGCCAGCTTAAGCCCCAAAGTAGACGAAGAAAATTTAAGTTTAGATCGCATTCAAGTCACCGGCAGTCGTATAGCGTCACCCGGTCAGGCATTAACGATCAATGATCCCAATGCACACCTGCAGGCTGGCAAGGGAATTCCTGATTGGGAATGGAACCGCTATCATTTGTATCGCAACGGCCCTATCGCTGCCGATGAGCAACAAACGTTATTTATCCTTAAACCTTGGCAGCAATTTATTGTTCGTATCGCCTTGGTGATCAGCGGCTTGTATCTACTGTTTTATCTTGCTCGCCTCTGCTTTCCTAAAGTTATATTATCCACTGCTTTGTTGATATCCGTCGTTGGTTTATTGACCCCAAGTATGGTGAGTGCACAAGATCACTTTCCTAGCGACAAGCAACTGAGTGATCTACAAACACGGCTCGTGCAACAAGATCGTTGCATGAACCATTGCACCAGCTTAAGCCAAGTCAGCATGAGTGATAGCCAGCAGGGCGAATTGATCACACTTAGCGGAACCATCCATAGCGCTGCGAATACGAGTTTCTTGCTGCCGAAAAATAATCCCGAATACCCCTGGGCGATACAAAGCTTGACGATCGATGGGCACATTGCCCCGGTGTATAAGCGCGATAGCGATTACCTGATTCCCGTCAGCCCTGGCATCCACCAGTTGTCCATGACCGTTTATGCTCAACGTTTTCAACAACTCAGCTTCACCTTTGCTGATCGACAAACCTATTTTGATATTGATCTAGAGCATTGGCAGGATTACGGCTTAGCCAACCACCGCCTCAATAACAACACACTGACCTTAAATCGACGTGCAATTCAGCACACTGCTGTCGAAAGTAACGCATCGAATTATCAAATAAAACCATTCATCAAAGTAGAGCGCGTTTTTTCTTTAGGTCTTGATCCACATTTCGATATTAAATTTCAGCAAGGCCATTCAAACAATAGCGCCATTCATGTTGAATATCCTTTGTATCCTGATGAGCTTTTCTTGCGGTCATCGTCAGAAGCAAAAGACGATAACCATCGAATTAAGTTCACGGTAGAACCAGATGATATCCAGCATATTTACACTGAAATCCCATTGCTCGATCACTATGAGTTTGCTGCCAATAGCAACCCAGATATTGCCGAGCAATGGAGCATCGTGGTTTCTCCATTACTGCACGTAGAGTTTGAAGGCTCAACGCCTTTGGCCACGCCCAGCGATCATGCTGACTGGGGGCATTTGTATTACTTCTTCAAACCCATTGCCGGAGAAACCTTAAGCATCAAGGTTGCTCGCCCCCAAGCCATACCAGGGAATACCATCGCCATACAAAACGCCACCCATCATTCATCTGTGGGTCGAAATTTCTCTGAAAGCTCTCTTAATATGGAATTGATTGTCACACGCGCGGGTAATTATCGAATTCCGTTTCCTGATGATGCCGAATTACTGCATATTGCCATCAACGATACCGAAGCACCCGTACAAGTTATTGATGGTGCGATCGAGATTCCGGTTAGCACAAACACCAATACGATCGATATCCAGTGGCGCCAAAAGATCGATAATCATTGGCATCTCCAAACCCCAGCACTCGATCTACAACAACCCATGGCCAATATCACCACAGTAATTGATGCACCCGAAGAACGATGGTTATTGTGGGTCTATGGTGACGGCATTGGCCCGGCTTTACGCTTTTGGAGCTTGTTAGCCTTCATGTTCATTGTGGCTTTTGCTTTAAGCCGAGTTCAGGCTTCACCTTTAGCTTTTCACCAATGGTTATTACTGGGCTTTGGTTTTAGCGTGGTGCATAGTTGGTGGTTTGTTTGGATTGTGGGCTTTTTCTTTATTCTGGCAAAACGCCGCAGCGGCCCACCTAACTTCGAGCACCAGTGGCGTAGCCGAGCCATTCAAACCGCTTTTATCTTGTTGAGCGTCATTACTTTTATTTTGTTGATAGCAACGGTGGCCAATGGTTTGTTATCTAAACCCGATATGCATATCAGTAATCCTTTATCGTATTACGAACCACTGCACTGGTATCAAGATATTAGCAGCGGTGCCTTACCCAACAGCGGTGTGATCAGCGTGCCCATGTGGTTTTATCGTGTAGCTATGTTACTGTGGGCGCTTTGGTTCTCCTTGCAGTTCGTTCAATGGCTACGCTGGACTTGGGGTTCGCTAAATGCCGGAGGCTTTTGGCCTGAAGCAAAGCGTGCATCTCAAGAAGCGCCAACGGCAAGTTCGGAAAACCCAGAACACAACGAATAAACCCACGGAGATATTGAATGACAGCGGCCAACGTTGATACCCATTTTGCCCTGATGCTCGACGCCGAGTCACTGGGCCGTTTATTTATGCCCAATGCTGGCAGCTTCGAGGTCATCGCTGAGCCCGCCATTCAAGACGAATACATTGTGGACTCTTTAGATGTGGCATCGCCGTTGGGCAAATGCCGTTTGGTTTTTTCCGAATGGGAAGAAAACAACGCTGAGGATGAAAAATGGTGGGTCACCGAATACGCCGTCGAACTCACGATTGGCGAGCGCATTGCCTATGGCACTTACCGCTTTAGCTATTCATTAGATCAAGGCGATACCGGTGTGATTTTGGATCGCCTGCGTGAAGATGCCGAAAACGACTTTATGCTGTGTTGCAAACTCATTGGCCGTTCGGTGCGCCGCGACTTAGTGGTCGACGACGACTTAGTCGACACTAACGATACCACCCAACAGCTTCATTAAGCTTCATCTAAAACCATTATCGACCGTGATCAACCGCCAGCAATCGAGTTACCGATTGCTGGCGGTTTTTTGTGCTTGACTCACCTTTTCTACAAGCCAGCACAGCCCTCGCTATGACCAAGGGCATTTGCATCAAACCCATACTTTGCGCTATCTAAGAACTTGTTATTGCAAATGGCTGGCTGCATGCATCCCACCACCTCAGAAACGCCTTACGCTAATCTGGAACCCGATCTCATTCTCGACGCCGTCGAATCGCTAAGCTTGCAGTGCGATGGCCGCTTGCTGGCATTAAACAGCTACGAAAACCGTGTTTACCAGGTGGGCATCGAAGACGCCGCCCCCTTGGTGGTTAAGTTTTATCGCCCGGGCCGCTGGAGCGATGAAGCCATTTTAGAAGAACACCAGTTTAGCCAGGAATTGGTGGAAGAAGAGTTATCGGTGGTGGCGCCTATGGCCTTCGACGGTGTCACCCTGCATCATTTCAAAGATCACCGCTTTACCCTGTTTCCACGCCAAGGTGGCCATGCGCCCGAGCTTGCTCATCAGCCTAGTTTGCGCCATTTAGGGCAAGTCTTAGCGCGCTTGCACAATGTGGGCTCGTGGCAAGGCTTCGAGCATCGCCCGCGCTTAAGCACAAAGCTCTACGGCCATGAGGCGCGCGCATTTATCATGCAAGGCCAATGGCTACCGCCTCATATGGAAACGGTATTTGCCGACCTCACCGAGCACTTGCTCAACGAAATCGACAGCGCCTGGGAACGCGCAGGTGGCATCAAACGCCTGCGGGTGCACGGTGATTGTCATCCCGGCAATATTTTATGGCGCGAGGAAACCGCCCATTTTGTGGACTTAGACGACAGCCTAATGGCACCCGCCATGCAAGATCTGTGGATGTTATTGGCGGGCGAACGTCACGAGATGCAAGAACAGCTGTTATGGATTCTGGATGGTTATCAGCTCTTTCGGGATTTCGACGCCACTGAACTGCACTTGCTAGAAGCCCTGCGTGCTTTGCGCTTACTTCACTACAATGCGTGGCTGGCACGGCGTTGGAACGATCCGGCCTTTCCTCGTACCTTTCCCTGGTTCGACAGCCCACGCCATTGGGAAACGCTCACCAATCAATTGCGCGAGCAGATTGCGGCTATTCAAGAACCCACACTCAGTGTGATTTAATACCAACAATTGCCGCATATAGCACATTTTTACTACATACCGATTTTGTGTGCTGCGTCGGCGCTCAGCGCCAGACGCAGCATCGTCGATATTTTGGCACCGGTACCAACCCAGCACTTAATTCACTAAAGACTGATATGCACTGACTCATGGGCAATAGCGCCCAACAGCGTCATCATGTCGGCGTTTTCTCAAAAAAAGGTGTACGACACAAAATCGTCATCTGCTTTTGATAAAAATCGCCCGGCGCTTTATTGCCGGCACGTTAACAGCGCCATATTCACACCGACAACAAGGGAAGGTCATGTTGAAATTGATGCGAGTCTCTATGCACCCACTCGTCTTGAGTTTGGGGCTTAGCCTGGGATGGACAGCTGCAGCCAGCGCTGCGGTAACTTTGAACGAAATCCGCACCGATCAAAGCGGTAGCGACACGAACGAGTACGTGGAATTACGGGGGAACCCGGGGGAATCCCTCAACGGGCTTAGCCTCATCACCTTAGGCGATGGCAGCGGTGGTTCAGGCACCATTGAAAACGTGGTGTCGTTGAATGGCCGCAGCATTCCCGGCGATGGTTACTTCGTGATTGCCGAAAGCTCTTTTAGCTTGGCTTCACGGGATATGACAGCCACGCTGAATTTCGAAAACTCCGACAACCTCACTCATTTACTGGTACGTAATTTCAGTGGCAGTAATGGTCAGGATTTAGACAACAACAACGATGGTCGTTTAGATCAACAGCCCTGGAGCAGCATCGTCGATGCCGTGGCCATGGCCGAGCAACTGAATCCCCCCACCAATACCGAGTACGAATACAGCAGTCGTTTAGGGTTTAGTGTTTTGGGCGCAGTGAACGGTTTTGTGCCCGTACATATCGCTCGCTCTGCCGATAGCCGCCGTTTATGGCAAATCGGCTCGTTTGGCAGCTTCGCCCGCGATACTCCCGGTGGCCGCAACCGCACGTTAATTGTTGACGGTAGCGGTAGTGGCCCCAGCGGCTACTACAACTCGGTTAACGATAACTCGGCCAGCGCTTTACGCAGCAGCTTGCACCCAGTGATCGACGATCACACCTGGTTTCCGTATAGCAGTAGCCGTACCGATACCTGGAATATTCTGGAACTGGCCGATGAAGATCCTAACAATTCCGGTCGCATCTTAGATGTGTATCGCAATGCCAGTTACCCCAAAGCCGGTGGTGGCAACAATTTCTACAATCGCGAACACACCTGGCCTTCCAGCTATGGATTTCCCAACAACGGCAATCTGAATTATCCCTACACCGACACCCACATGCTGTATCTCTCCGATACCAACTACAACAGCCAACGTGGCAACTCGCCCTACGCCCAGTGCGACGCGGCTTGCAGCGAGTCAACCACGCAGGTGAACGATGGCATGGGCGGCGGCTCGGGCTTGTATTCAGCGCAGTCGAACTGGCGTCGCGGTAGTTCCGGCACCGGTACTTGGCAAACCTGGGGTGGACGCAAAGGTGATGTGGCCCGAGCACTGCTGTACATGGATATTCGTTACGAAGGGGGCCGCCATAACCGCACTAACACCAGCGAGCCAAATCTGATTTTGACCGACGACCGCTCGCGTATTAATCGCACCACACGCAACGCCAGCGTGGCGTATATGGGCTTGCTGAGCACCATCTTACGCTGGCATTTAGAAGATCCGCCCGACGAGCGCGAACGTTTACGTAATGATGTGGTGCAGTCTTTCCAAGGCAACCGCAACCCGTTTATTGATCATCCCGAATGGGCGCTGTGCTTGTTTGCCAACGAATGTAATTAAACGGCTTACTTCATCGTAACTAAGCACAACACTTGAGCCGGATAGCCACGTTCTATCCGGCTCATGGCCTACAATAAACCCATGGGACGCCTTACACGAACACAACGCCTTAAGCAGGCACCGCCATGGCATCGGCAGTGGTTAACACAAGCCTTATTTGCCGATCTCAAAGCTTTTGTTGGTCAAGACCTACCCGCTAACTGGCCCAGCCTCGACCATCTACACCGCATGGCCCGCACGCGGCATGCTCAGTTCTTGCCGGAACAAAAAGATCTGTGTTTTTGCCACCAGGCAGAACGCCTGAGTGCTTTAGAGTACGAGCAATACATTGCCAGCCAACGGTGTATCCCCACCCGTGGCAACAATTGGCACGACGTTTTTAATGCCTGGATGTGGATGCGCTTTCCCGCCAGTAAGAGCCAACTCAATCAACTGCATGTGAATGCGCCAGCCCAAAGGCAAGCCAGCGGTAATCAGCGCTCGCGGCCACGCGATTTCGCCACTTTATTGGATGAATCAGGCGTGATCATCGCTTGCAGTGATGAAGCATTCAAAGCAGCGCACCAAGAGCACCACTGGCAGGAGTTTTTTGTTAAGCAGCGCTCAGCCTGGGGCCAGCGTATTCGCGCCTATATCATCGGGCACGGTTTGTACGAGCAATGCTTAACGCCCTACATTGGCCTTACCGCCAAAGCGATTTATCTCGATGTAGATGTCAGTTTTTTTAAACAGACGCTCGAACAACAATATCGATCTTTGGATCAACAACTACTAAAGCGCCTAAGCTGCGGTCCTTGGCTGCCGCGCAGCTTGCTACCACTGCCACTCTTAGGCGTACCCAGCTGGTGGCCCGACAACGAAGCCGCAGCGTTCTACAGCAATACCGAATACTTTCGCCCCAAGCGCCAAACCAAACCATAGCCTGCGCCTCCATTAATAAAAACTCATAAAAAATTCAAAAAAAGCCCACAAAGAAGTTCACCAAAAGCGCCCATAAAAAAAGCCGGTGAGAAACACCGGCTTTTTTCTAACAAGCGACGCTACGACGCTTAAGGTTTATTTATCAGCCACAGAGTCCACCGCTTTGCGCAGCGCGTCAACGCGCTTCTCAAAGTAGTTATCGGGGCTAATGCAGCAATCGGCATTCAGGCCACTCAACACACGGCGAACGTTTTCGTTAATGCCCGTGGTAAAGACCTTCCGATCGGCACGCTCGGCATCGCAAGCGATGGTTTCCACCGCTCGAGCAGCCGAGACATCCATGAAGGGCACGCGAGAGAAGTCCAGCACGATGGCTTTCACACCCTCTTTAGTGCGCTCGTTCACGTGGTGACCCACATCGGCAGCCGCGCCAAAGCTCAACGGACCACCAAAGTCGAACATAAATACGCCGCCTTCGGCCGATTCCAGCAGCGCACGTTCTTCAGGATCATCGACACGGGGCGGATGTTCGGCGATGGATTTAATCTGCTCTTGGGCCATTTGACGAACAAAGGCCAGAGCAGCCAGTACCACACCGATAGCAACAGCGGTGATCAGATCCACAAATACGGTGGTGCTCAGCACCAGCAGCATCAAGATCAGATCCCAGCGCGGGCCACGGTGTGCCTTACGCAGGTAGCCCCAATCCACAATATCGAAGCCCACTTTCACCAAAATACCGGCCAGAGCCGCGTGGGGAATTTTGGCCGCCAACGGGCCTAAACCCAGCACAACCGCCAGCAGTAATAAGGAGTGAATCATGCCCGAAATACGGGTACGGCCACCGGCACGGATGTTGATCACCGTACGCATGGTGGCGCCAGCACTGGCCACACCGCCGAACAAACCGGCTACCAAGTTACCAATACCTTGACCCACCAGCTCACGGTTCGATTCGTGGCGGGTACGGGTCATGTTATCGGCAACCAGTGAGGTCAGCAGGCTATCGATAGAACCTAAAACCGCCAAAATGAAGGCTGCTTCGGTCACTAATAACAAGGCTTCTTGAGTGAAGGCAGGCATGTGGAAGCTGGGCAAACCTGAGGGAATATCACCCAGTAAAGGCACATTAGGCAGCATTAAGCCCAGGCCCGTGGCAATCAGTAGCGCTGCTAAGGGTGCAGGCAAGTACTTACCCAACTTAGCCGGCCACAGATAACACAGTGCTAACGATACCCCGCCCACGACTACAGCCGACCAGTTGGGGTCAGATAAAGCGCTGGGAATAAACTGCAGTGCAGGCACGGTGCCAGCCGGAGGCACATGGCCGAGTAAGCGGCCTACCTGCAAAATCACGATGATGGCACCAATACCACTCATGAAGCCCGATACCACCGGGTATGGCACCAATTTAATATATTGGCCCAACCCGAAAATACCGAACAAAATTTGCAGCACACCGGCCAACACCACCGCGGTGAAAACCAGCTCTACATTGCCCGACAAGCTGGCAAACAAGCCAGCAAAAACCACCACCATGGGGCCGGTGGGGCCGGTAATTTGGGTTTGCGTACCACCAAATAAAGCGGCGAAGAAACCAACGATGATCGCCCCGTACATACCGGCGATAGCGCCAGCGCCCGAGGCCACACCCAGCGCTAGCGCTAAGGGCAGCGCGACAACACCGGCGGTAATACCACCGAAAATGTCACCGCGAATATGACTGAAATCCAGCTTCATGGTTTTCTGTTAACTCCGTGCGGCTACAGTTTCGCCGTTATCGATGGTGTCTTTCACATGGCGCTGTGTGATGGGCTCGAAGGTATCGGTGCTTTCGTCGTAGGCCAGCATATTGCCGGTCTCGATATCGAACACCCAACCATGTAATTCCACTTTACCTGCAGCCAAGGCTGAGGCCACATAGGGATGAGTGCGCAAATGCTGCAGTTGCAACAGCACATTTTGTTCGGTTAAACGACGCAGCTGCTCGGCTTTCGACTCATCACCAAACAGCTCATTGGTAACTTGAACCGCCGCGCGTGAGTGATACAACCATTCAGAAACATGCGGCAGCGCATCTAAGCCTTCAGGCGCCAGTGCACCTTTCATGGCGCCGCAATCGGTATGGCCACAAACCACAATATGCGGTACTTGTAAGGCAGCCACAGCAAACTCGATCGAGGCCGTCATACCGCCGGTGTGATTCGTATGTGGCGGTACGATATTGCCCGCATTACGGCAAATGAATAATTCACCCGGATCCGCTTGGGTCACCAGGCTGGGGTCGACACGGGAATCGGCGCAGGTAATAAACAAGGCTTGCGGCTGCTGGCCACTGGCTAGTTTCTCGAATAACTCCTTACGCTTCGGAAAGATATCCTCTTGGAAACGCAAGATACCTTCAAAAATCTGTTCCATGGTCAGCTCCTAATCGATCGCAATCCGGCAGTACTAATAGATATAACGCCGTTTGCCCGTCCAATCTGGGCACTGCGAGTAAATTTCAGTGAAAAAAGTTGTCGTTGCTCTGCCCTTATTGCGGTCTCTTAACGTGGACCGTCAATAAAATGACGCCATATTCAATGTTTAAACACGGCTGGGAGGCCATTTTTTATAGGGAGAGCTTGATTTGTATTCTGCATTGAGCCTAATACTATTTGATAGTTCAATAGAAACTATCCAAATTATGTGATAATAAATTTCTATCACCAGTGAAAGATCATGCCAAGAAATAAACCCACGTTAAAACAATTAGAGTACTTCGTCGGCATATCGGAGACCCGTAGCTACCGCCGTGCTGCCGAACGGCTGGGTGTGAGCCAGCCCACACTCACCACACAAATGACCGTGCTGGAGGAGTCTTTGGGCATCAAGCTCTTCGAACGTTCACGAAGTGGCATCGAAATGACGCCGCTAGGTCGCGATTTACTTATTAATGCGCGCCGCGTTTTAGAAGAAGTTCGTGCCTTAACCGACGCTGCCGACTCCGCCTCACGTGGTCCGGCGGGTACACACCGCATGGGCGTGCCACCCACAGTTGGGCCTTATTTTCTACCCACCGTCGTCCCTGAGTTGCATCGCCGATATTTTGCGTTGCAGTTTTACGTACGCGAAAACGCTCCCTACGAGCTAGAAACCGATCTGCTCGAAGGCCGTTTAGATTTAATCCTGTCGCCTTTGCCCATTGGCTCGCGGGATTTACTCGTGGAAGAGATTTTCGAAGAACCATTAAACTTAGTGGTGCCTACCGATCATCCCTTCGCTAAGCAACCGTATATCGAGCATTCCGATTTACGTGGGCAAAAAATCCTTACCTTAGAAGCGCGCCATCACTATTACCGACAGGTTCACGCTTTATGTGAGCACTTCGGCGCTCATATGCTGCGCGATTTCGAGGGCACCAGCCTAGATACCCTGCGCCAAATGGTCAATATGGGTATGGGACTGGCCTTTTTACCCGCGTTGTATATTCGTTCTGAAATCCACGATCGGCGCGACCTGACCATCGTAGAGCTGAAGGGTGAAAGCATTACCCGACGTATCGCTTTAGTTTGCCGCCCCACCTCGCCAAACCGCCATTTGTATCGGCAGTTAGCGGCTGAAATGCGCAATATGGTGGCCTCAGAACTCAGCGATGTGGTGGAAGTCTTAGGTAGCAGCAATAAAGCCAGCCCACCGACGGGCAAAACCGCCAGCGCTCAGCTCAGCGCCACCGTGGCCAGTAAGTAACTGGCCACTTGAGGCTTGTGGAGTACTCGGCATTAACCTTCTAACACTTCCCAGCGCTCGTAGGCGTGATTCAAATCCGCCTCCACCTGGGCTAATTCTTCATGGAAGGTGGCAATCTCTTCCTGGCTTTTTCGGTAAAAGTCGGGATCACTCATTTGCGCGTGCAATGTTTCTTGGCGCGCCTCTAAGGATTCGATCTTGGCCGGTAAAGCATTCAGCTCACGTTGATCTTTATAAGTGAGCTTTTTGCTTTTGGCCGGAGCGCTGGTCGACGCTGAGGTTTTTTCAGCGCTGCTCGCCGTGCTTGTTTTCTTGCCACTGGCCTTTTTCGTCATATTTTGCGGACATTGACGCAGCCAGTCGCTATAACCACCCACATATTCACGAACATTGCCCTGGCCTTCAAACACCAGAGTACTGGTGACCACCTCATCGATAAAATCGCGATCATGGCTCACCAACAACACCGTGCCTTGGTATTCCACCAACAAGCTGGCGAGTAAGTCCAAGGTTTCCACATCAAGATCATTGGTGGGTTCGTCAAGCACTAATAAATTGCTGGGTTTGGTGAACATGCGTGCCAGCAATAAACGATTCCGCTCACCACCCGATAAAGCCTTGACCGGCTGCCGCACACGCTCGGGCGCGAAGAGGAAATCTTGCAGATAACTGATGACATGGCGGGGTTGACCGTCGATGGTGAGCATATCCTGGCCACCGGCCACATTGTCTTGCACGCTTTTATTTTCGTCTAACACCGCACGATGCTGATCAAAATACGCCACTTCCAGCTGGGTTCCCAACTGGATCTTGCCACTGGCCGCTTCAAGATCACCCAATAACAACTTTAATAAGGTGGTTTTACCCGCACCGTTCGGGCCAATAACCCCCACCTTATCGCCGCGCATAATGGTGGTTTCCAGATCGCGAATAATGGTTTTGCCATCGTAATCAAAACGTACGCCCTCGGCCCTGGCCACAACCTTGCCCGAGCGCCCCGCCTGGGAAATACTCATTGTTGCATCACCCTGGCGCTCGCGACGCTGGGCGCGCTCTTGGCGCATGGCCTTTAAGGCGCGTACCCGGCCTTCGTTGCGAGTACGACGCGCTTTAATGCCTTGACGAATCCACACCTCTTCGGCTGCCAGGCGTTTATCGAACAGCGCATTGTGCTTTTCTTCAGCATCGAGGTGCTCTTGCTTGCGCCGCTGGTAGTTATCGTAATCGCCCGGCCAATCGGTAAGATGACCGCGATCGAGTTCAATGATGCGTGTGGCTAAGCGGCGTAAAAAGGCGCGATCATGGGTGATAAACAATAAAGCGCCGGGCCAGGCCACCAGCTCCTCTTCCAACCACTGAATAGCTTCGATATCCAAGTGGTTAGTCGGCTCATCAAGCAAGAGTAGCTGTGGGTCGATCACTAAAGCCTGGGCCAACAATACCCGCCGCTTCATGCCGCCCGACAAGCTGGCAACGGCCAGCGAACCATCGAGTTCTAAACGGCTTAACACCCGCTCTACCCGCTGCTGAATATCCCAACCACCCATGGCTTCTAAGCGTTGTTGGCAGGCTTCGAGCTCGTTTAAATCTTCATTAGAGCCACTGTGGGCCAAGCGCAGGCTCAGTTCGTGATAGCGCTGCGCCTCGGCACCGGCTTCGCCCAAACCAGAGGCCACCACCTCAAACACGGAACCTTCTTGCCCCTGGGGAACCTCTTGCGCCAAACGGGCAATACGCAAACCGGTGGCGCGTATGATTTCGCCATCATCGACTTGCACCTGGCCATCGAGCACCTTCAACAAGGTGGATTTACCGGCCCCATTTCGCCCTACCAGGCACACCCGCTCGCCGGCATTGATGGATAAGTCCACATTATCGAGCAGCGGTGCTGCGCCATAGCTAAGGCCCAGGCCTTTTAATTGAATCAATTGCGTCATGGGTGCTGGTTCCGCACACGGGAAAGAATGCCTACAAAGTAGTCATCACCGCCACAACAAACAAGGTGTAAGCACAGGAGGAATCGTCAGCGAAACGTTAACCATGCCAAGAAAAGTGCGGCGTACCGAGTCTATTTGAAGACTCGGTACGCCCATTGCATCGCAATTAGTTCACACGACCACGGAAGGGATCATAGGTCCGCTCCCACATTTGCAAAAAGGCTTCGGCAGAATTTTCCACATTGGTGGTATCCACACCCACTCGCTGCATGTCGTCCAGCAATGCGGGCAGTAAACCCACATGGGCCAGACCTTTACGGTAATACTCGCGCACATAATCGGGCACGTTAGTGGGTTCGGCCCCCTGTTGGGCCCGCTGAATATTACGCAAACCATCGTTGGCCGCATTGGCACAAGCATCGGGGCCAAAGCGCGGCACCACCTGAGTGATAAAGCCGTTGAAGTCGGAACCAAAGGCCAGATTCACGCCTCGATCGTCGGCATACTGATAAAACTGAGCAAAGGAACGCACCGAGCCATCGCAGTTATTCGCCACATATTGGCCACGGCTGGGGGTGCCGTAATCCAGCATCGGGTCTTCGCCGGTGCGTAAACCCAAAATACCGCCAGTAGAGCGTACAAACTCCAGGGTTTCATCGGTGGTTACAAACTCACGCAACATATCTTTGCCCGCCGGGGTTAGCAGTGGGTCCATGCGAGTGTGGGAGTTATACAGCGGATAGTAATTGTGTTGAGTCGAAACCTTATTGTAAATTTGGCGCTGGGTTTTCAACGGCAGATGAGTGATATCCACCAACATATTCAAACGCACCATTTCATCCAATAATTGCGAACCTTCGCCGGTTAAACCCACATTGTTATGAATGCCGTTGCCGTCGGAGGCAAAATCCACATTCCCTTCAAACCACGATTTAATACGACTGAGAATTTCAAACACATTGCGGTGATACGCAGCACCGGTGAAACGGGAGTTGGTTTCGTGGGCCAACTGCACGGTGCGCACGCCCATGTGGTAGAGATCGTATAACTGCTGCTGCCATGGGCCATCGCTATTGGGCAGCACATCGCTCACTTCCACGGCCATAATCACGGCCAATTCGCCGCGCTCGATGGCGCGCCGGGCTTCCCAAGGGTCACGCACGATGGTGTACCAATCGTTACGCTCGTCCATTTGTTTTAGCGAATGCACTTGGCGCTTCACCGCTTCCATATCGCTGGGCGACATACGGTTATCGTGCCGCCCCGAAGCAATGGCGGCAGCCGATAACCACTGGTTATTCACCAAGGAAGCCACCACCAGATTCAAGCCCCGATCATGGGCTTCGCGCAGCCATTGAGCCGATACCTGTTGATGCTTGATATCGCTCCACAGCGGCCATTCGTCGTAATCGGGAAAACCAAAGGTGGCGTCAAAGTGCGGATCGATCAGATCAATCCCCGTGTTGATGCCTAAAAATTGCAAGGTCGCGTGGTTATCACCTTCACAACGCGGCAGCTGGGCGGCCAGCGGACCTTCACGGTGCGAACCCCAATACCAGCCACCCGAAAATGCTAAGTCGGCCGCTTGATGGCTATGCACATCGGCAAAACCCGACACCGGGCTCGAATGCTGACTGACCGCAGGAATCCAACGTTGCCCTTCACCACCGGGGCGCTTCAAATCCATGCTGAACCGCGCCCGGCCTGTGGGGCTATTGCCCACCACACGTATTGATAAGCGGTGGTCTTTCAAACCGCCATAGCTGCGATTAATCGTGGTGCCGTTGGTGCGGCGCCCACCGCGCACCGAAAACTCATCGAGCTTAGTCACGCCACCATTGGCGTTGGTTTTACACACCACAAAGGTGGTTTTGCCGCCAATGCGTGAACCATCTTGTTTGCGGAACACCACATCGAGGCGATCAATATCGTTAAACGCTGTTTGAATAAAGCGCTTGCTGCCAAAACTCACCATATTAGTGGTTTGGTAGGTCACCAAACGCCGCGGGCCTAATGTGCCTTCACCGTTTTGAAACAGCTCATCTTGGGTGGCATCAAAAAGGTTGTAGATCACATCGGTATCGCCGCAGCGTGCGGCCTGGGCCAGTGGGCTCAGCAATAAGCTTGAACACACAAGGGCTGTCACCCTGGCCATATGAGCAAAACGCTTCATCTCCCTTTCTCCCATAGCTTGCGCGGGTAATCCAAACCCGCAGTTTTTCGTCGCATCTCTACATAATGGTACTAACGTACAATTAAGAAAGTCAAAATCAGGCAGCAATGAGTATCACGCGTATGCAATCGGCTGATTCGTGGAAGAAACGCCACAAATGTGAAGGAACAGAGATTGTTTACAATTGTTGAAAGTTAACTTTTATCGGCCACTTAAACAGTTAAACACAAATAGTTCTCATTCGCCTATACGGTAAACAGATGTGAATCAACAACTTAATCGAGAGTGGATTATGCTGTTGCAATAGCAATATGCGCTGCATTTCTTCTGTTAATTTCGTTACGGCCGATTTTGCACAAAATTGTTTCTGAGAAACATTCATTTACATTGAAAAAATTATCGAAAAAAACTAAATTAGCTCACCAATAGCCATTAACAACAAACAAACACGTCAACGGAAACTAACCAGCTCGCAGGAAAAACGCAGGGAGAAAGAGGCGATGGCGATTCATTTATCCATCGGAGTAGTAGACGATTTTTGCTTTTTTGACAGCATGAATCTAGAACACGTAGAAGCCCATGACACCATCGAAACCGTAATGCGAGCCGTCCACCGAAGTCGGCCAAACTTTTGTTTCTCTGCCGTTGAGCTACCTAATGGTAAAAAAATTGTCAGCGATATCCAGCTCGATATCCCCGATTACACCGCCTACGCTGAAGACAATCGCTTTTTAAACCATCTAAATCGCTACCCACAGGTACACAGCGATGGCGATACGGCCAAGGTTTGGCAGTATTATCGCAGCGTCACCATTAGCGGTGGCCACCACAAGTTTGAAATTCGCACCATTACCCCACCCTATAGCGACAACTCTTTTGCTACCACGGCCTTAAATCAAGACGTCCTTATTCCTGAGAACTATCAAGTCATTACCTATAACTTGATTTGGCGCTTGGTGAAGCTGGATCTAAGCGCGCAGGCCGACGACCGCTACATGAAAATAGCAATTCAGTACTAAGCAGTGCTTACAAGCCAGGTTATTTCCCCCGGTCAGTCGTGGCCGGGGCGGTTTTAATTCAAGCAAAGCACTTAGCAGCGCGTCTGCTCACACCGCCGCCATGCTGAGCACCTCAGCAATCTCGGTAAAGCCCTGGGCTTGTTGCTCCACCGAGCCCTGAATCGTACCCAAATGCGGGCACGGCATCATTTGCCGCAGCGTACTGATATTGTGATCTAAACGGCTCATGCCGTCGGGCAGGCAATTAGCTACCCAGCCGCGCAGGCGGCAGCCATCGGCCAAGACCGCTCTGGCCGTTAGCAGGGCATGGTTAATACAGCCCAAGCGCATCCCCACCACGATAATCACCTCGGCATCTAACGAGCGCGGTAAGTCGCTCAGCATCAGGGTTTCGGAGTTGGGGTCGCTTTGCGGTGTCGAGAGCGGAATATTCCACCCACCCACACCTTCCACCAATTTGATATCGGCAGCAATACCCTGCACCGCCAAAACAATGGGCGCGAGAAAAATTGGCAGGCCGGTTTCCTCGGCCGCAATATGGGGGGCAATAGGCGGCACAAAACGG
The DNA here is from genome assembly GCA_022360675.1 of Lysobacterales bacterium. Classification (GTDB taxonomy): domain Bacteria; phylum Pseudomonadota; class Gammaproteobacteria; order Xanthomonadales; family Wenzhouxiangellaceae; genus JAKSCJ01. The sequence goes on along the minus strand of JAKSCJ010000221.1, from coordinate 3,064 downwards.
TACGGGTTCAGCACGTCCATGGGTAGATCCAGACCCGCAGCATCTTGCAGCGCTTTGGCGTCGGCATTAAGGCCATCGTCGTCTAGGCCGCTGGCAATGGGTTTAAATGCCGCCACATGGGTGCCACGCGCTTTCAACGCACGGGTTAACCCCTGGGTCACGTAGGTTTTACCGATTTCGGTATCAGTGCCGGTTATAAAATAAATACGACTCATCGTTAGCCATTCCGCTTGTTACGGCTCTGCCGTAATGCTTCCACCGAAAAGGTGGCCACTTCACCGCCCCCACTCCGCACGGGTTGCCCTTCTTCTGGCCCCCAAGCGGCACCATAAACGATTTCCCAGGTGGCCGGTGCGCGGCCGTCTTGGTAAAACCGTTTATACGCTTCGCGCATATGCGCAAATGCCGCTTTGCCGGTGAGCCCGCGGGCGCGCCTCTGGTCGTGATTATGGGCACCTAAGCCTTTCAACTCACGCATCAGGTCCATGGGGTCGGCATAGGTGGCGGTGATGGTTTCACCACTCATTACCGGATCGCGGTAACCACTGCCCATTAACCAGTCACCCACCTGCAGTAAATCGGCAAACTCACTCACATGAGCCTGACCATCAACCGCCGCCCAGGCCGCCCGTAGTTCTTGCAAGGTATCAGGGCCAAAGCTTGAAAATAACAATAGCCCACCCGGCTTTAACACCCGCCGCCAGCCGTTAAAGACGGCTTCGATATCGTTATTCCATTGCAAGGCCAAATTGCAGATGAGCAAATCCACACTGCGCGTAGCGATGGGTAATGCGCCCAGATCTCCACAGACCGTTTCAATGGGCCGCCGCCACTTGCTGCGACGCCGGGTTTGTTGCGCCATGGCCGGTGCAAAATCCATTCCCAAGACTTGGGCTTTTGGCCAGCGCTGTTTTAAAGCTGCGGTTAAGCGACCGGTGCCGCAGCCCACATCCACAATGCACTGTGGCTGAAAGTCGTTAAGCTGCGGTTGCTCAATGAGGCGCTGGGCCACTTCCCACTGCAACCAGTCAAAATCTTCATAGCGGCTGGCCGCCTGCTGAAAGCTGCGACGCACCGCGCTGGCATCAAAGCTCATGCGATAAACTCCCGCACCAATTCCACAAATTCATCTCGATGTCCGATAAAGGGCGCATGACCGGCACCCGCAATAATTTCAGCACGGCCCCAGGGTGCTTGCGCCGCCGTGGCTGTCAACGCTTTGGGTGGCACCAAGCGATCACGCCGGCCGCCCACCGTTAATAAAGGTCGATTGAGTTGATCCAAATGCGTACTTAAGTCCACCTCGCGCAATAGCGATAAACCGCCTTGCAGCGCGTGAAGCTCGGGTTCGCCATGGGCAAACGCGCAATCATTAAGTTCGCGCAGCGCTTGGCGGGCGTGGTCGGAACCATGTACTTCTAAGGCTAAGAAACGCGATAAAGCGCTGCGGTAATCTTGCGCCAGATCATCGGCAAACTGGGTAAAGACGCTTGCTTCCATGGCGTGCTGCCAATGTGCATTACGCACAAAACAAGGATTACTGGCCACTAAGATGACGCCACTCACCTTTTGGCTATGGCGTAATGCTTGATCCAAGGCAAATAAACCACCTAACGACCAGCCCATCCACCATGCACCAGCGGGTATGACCTCCTGCAAACCATCGTTCCAGGCTTGCCAATCTTCCGGCCAGGCTTCGCGGTTGCGGCCATGGCCGGGTAAATCCACCAGGTACAAACTAAAGTGGCCGGCCAGCTGCTCCAGCGCACGCCCCCAGATCCCACTGTGCATGGCCCAGCCATGGCACAGCACCAAATCGGGGCCTGCGCCTAAGCGTTCCACCACTGCCGGATGTTGATTCATGAGGTCTCCAAAGAACTAGATGACGAATCAGACGCGCCATCTGCGGCTAATCCCAATTGCTGCCAGGCCTCGGCTAAGGCCTGGACTAAAGCTTCGATATATGCCGGTTCGTGATCGGCCGCCAATGTGATGCGCAAACGGGCAGTGCCACGGGGCACCGTGGGTTCACGCATTGCCACAACCCAAAACCCCTGTTGTTCTAAGGCATGGGAGAGCGCCAGGGCTTTTTCGTTTTCGCCCACGATCACCGGCTGAATCGCACTGGTAGAGCCGCTGTCGGGTAAGTGTTGCGCCGCTAACAGCCGTCGAAACCAACTGATGTTGTCGTGTAAAGCCATGCGCCGTTGCGGCTCTTGCTGAATAATGTCCAAAGCGGTGCGCGTTGCCACCGCCAGCGCAGGCGGTGGTGCGGTGGAGTAAATCCAACCCCGTGCATGCTGGCGCAATTGCTCGATCCACACCCCATCACCCGCCACAAAGGCACCACTGGTGCCCAGCGCTTTGCCGCAGGTTCCTATCAGCAAGGTATCGGCCGCCACAGGAATACGCTGATGTTCAAAAACACCCAGGCCCGAATCACCCAACACACCAAGGCCGTGGGCGTCGTCTACAACTAATAAAGCACCGTGGTGCTGAGCCATGGCTTGCAAACTGCGCACGGGTGCCACATCGCCATCCATGGAGAACACACCATCGGTGGCAATCACCACTGCCGCATCGCTGTCATCATGGGTAGCGTCGGCCAACTGTTGCTGCGCTGAATCCACATCGGCATGGCGATAACGCCGTACTTCGGCCTCGCAGAGGCGTGCTGAATCCACCAACGAGGCGTGGTTGAGCCGGTCGCACACCACACGGTCGCCGCGCTTTAAGAAAGCGCTTAACAAGCAACTATTAAGTTGAAAACCGCTGGCGAAGAACAAGGCATCTTCACGCCCCAACCAGCGGGCAATCGCCTGTTCCAGCGCTATATGTTCGGGATGACTACCGCTCACCAAACGCGAAGCACCGCTACCCGCGCCAAAGCGCAATGCCGCTTTGGCCATGGCGTCTTTAACCGCCGGGTGTTGTGCCAAGCCCAGGTAATCGTTGCCAGCGAAATTCACCAGAATTTGATCATCGGCCCCGCACAGGATTTGTCCGGCTTGTTGCTGCCATGCGCGCGCGCGACGCCACAGCTGCGCCTGTTGGCGCTGCTGCT
>JAKSCJ010000164.1 GCA_022360675.1 Lysobacterales bacterium | reverse complement strand
TCAGCCCAGCAAGTGGCGATCGCTTCTCCCGCCTCGTTATTAGCGGCCACAGGAGAGAAATCCAACTCTGCAATCTGGCCCGATGCCGCCATCAAATACGTCGACATGGTTCCTTGTAGCTCCGGTGTATCTGAAACACTATTAGCCACAAACAGTTGACTAGGGTGTACCGGGCTAAATGCAAAGCCGATCGGCTGATTCGAGCCAGCACGCAACGTAAAGGGTGAACCTGGAGATTCAGTTAATAAACCGCTACGGCGGTTTAACTGGTAACTAAATAGCTCAGGCACATCGGGCCCGTAAGCCTCACTAAATACAAACCGGCTACCAAACAAAACATCGCCTGCCGGGTTAAACTGAACCGCTAAAGGAAAGCCCGATGGCGCAGTTTCCAGGCTAATGCTGGAGCCACCAATGGGGCGTAAAGAACCATTACCACGAATCCTAAAACCACGTAATTCACATCCTTCACACACGCCATCCACAGGCCCCGTTGCTGGGCCCAAATGCGAGGCATACAAAACATTGCCCGAGATGGCCAAGCTCACCGGGAACTCACCACCCGTGGCAAATGGGCTGCCATGTACAGGAATTAATCGCCCATTACGCAAAATATGAAAGACCGAAATATCGTCACTACCCTGATTAACCACAAACAATAAGCGTTGATTCGCACTCACCACAATGCCATTTTGGGAGAAAGGCGAAGCACCATCGCCAAAGCCACCAGTGGCAAAAGGTGAGCCGGGTAGCTCTTGTAAAGCACCACTGTTGCTTACACGATAACCATGTATGCCATTACCCTCAGTAAAGTTATTCGCAGTATAGACATAACGCGTTGCCAATGCCGAGGCACTAAAAGCACTCAACACCAAAAGCATTGCACCTAAAACTACGCGGTGCATCGTTACAGACCACATAAAACATCCTTATTAATAGCAATAAACGTACGCGCACAAAGCTTAATACCCACATACACCCAGCTGAGGCAATACCGAAGCCTTTATCATCAGCCAAGCCAGAGCCCACCTTAGGACATGCACGCCAAGCTTGTGCTCCCGATAAACTCGACAAGAAACTATTGTTCTAGCTCAATAGTTTCCGCATCACTTTTTTGGCTAAGAAACAAAGCGCCCATCACAATCATTAAGCCACCGATCAACTGCCTTGAACTGACCGATTCATTTAAAATCAACACCGCACCCAGTAATGCGAAGATGGCAATAAAATTCAACGTAATGCCAGCCCAAAATGGATGCGACTCTTCCAACCCCATAAAATAGAAAAGAAAAGACAAGGAAAACTGAACAATGCCCATAATTCCCGCCCAAACAAAAAATTCCCAATTAAAACTAAAAGCATTCCAGTCTGTAGCAAAATAGGCCACCACAGCAATCATCACCAATGAAGACAACTGCTGGATTCCTAAAACCAAAATGGTGGAATGCTTACGAACAAGTTTCGACGAAACCACAACATAAAACCCGGCAGATAAAGCACCCAGCATAACTAGAAAATCGCCATACATATTGCCGAGCAATTCACTAAACTTAAGATCGGTAAGCACATATAAACCCAGCATAGAGAGGGCAATTACAAACACCACATTCCAGGTCATTTTTTTCTTTAAAATGGGAATCGCCAACAAAATGATAAACAAAGGTTCAAGCGACTGAATAAAACCAGCACTGATGGCTGTGGTATACACCAATCCCGACAAACCCAGAAAATAAGCCGCACCCGGCTCAAGTAAACCTACCAGCGCTATTGGCCATAGGTTTGCTCTGCTCATCGAAATTTTTTCGCGTTTTATGAAGATTAACGTCCAAATAAAACTCACACTAAATGCAAGCTGAATACTAAGCAATACCGTTGGTTCATAGTAATCCAAAAAGATTTTACTTAAAGGTGTCGATACACCCCACATAAAAGCTGCTAATAGCAAATAAATATTCGAACGATGTCGTGCAATCATAAAACACCTTCACTGGTGATCCCACATCCATTAAGTTCAAAGCACAGTAAAATTCATGCTACAAACGAATGTAGCCTGCATCGAGCATTTTTTTCCAATGAGGCCATTCAGTCCACTTCTTGTTATAGGCACGCTCAGGAAACCATGGGTTATAGAACATGGCTTCTTCCGGTATAGGATGCCCATACCAAAAACCGTAATCGGGATGCAAATGTTCAAACTCACGCATCGTGACGTAGTCCATGTAGAGATCGGTCCAGACCTCAGCGTCGCTAAAACTGCGTCGATTCACGGTTACATCGTGGGGTACCGTAACGTCGGTATGATAAAAACCGCTATACAGTGTTGGGTCGTAGTTATCCGGTACAAAATACGGCAAGCGTTTTTTAGGATCAGGCGTTTCATTGACACCTTCGGCATGTTGCCGTTCCCGATGCCAAGTGCAAGACTTCACCTTGGTATCACCAATACCACCACCACCAACCGACCGAATAACTAAATCGTAAATAATTTGTGTTGCCTCTTCTAAATTGGCGGCTTCTTTTTTCTGCACTAAGGCGTTGGCTAAATGACCAGGGGAGTTTGTCGACACCAACAAACCACCAGGAATGCGGCGATCGTGGTTGGGGGTACGGTGGGCAGAGGTGTAAAACACATTAATGCCACCTTTAAATAAACGAATAAAACCATCTTCCGAGCGCAACGGTACTGCTTCGGTGTAGATCGTGTCGGTCTTGATCGGGCGCGACTCTACCAAATACAAACCTGTGAGCTTCAAGGTGATATCGAGCAGCTCATCAACCGCTTCACAAAATGCGAGTCTTGGGCTATTGAAAAAAATCAAAAAGCCATGGCTTAAACCTTGTAGCGCTTTTTCTTTCCACGCCCGTCGCGCTGCTTGTATTACCGCTTCTACATGGCCTTCACCGCGATTCAAATCATCATCGTCTACAATAACCATATCGTAGGCAATACCTTTCGATTGCTTGGCTCCTAAACGGCCAAACATACAAGGTTGGTATTTGGCGGCCCAGTCTAAAAAGACTTGGCATTTCTCTTCCTTGCTAATCTCCGAAAATAGCTTTTGATTTGCCTCATTCACATCGCTGCCCCAATCTAACGCTTTGGGTAGCTGAGGTAATTGATCTAAAGCTTCTTTCAACGCCGAGCTTTCTCTAAGCTCCGGTACGATAATCATTACTGATCCCTCTGTGCATTACGGTAGATATAACTCATTAACTTATAGCCCAGTTGGGCCACTAAAAAATCGGAGGCGTGAAAGCCATCAATAGGTGAATGCTCCACAATATCGGCACCACGAACATTGGCCACTTGTGTTACCGAACGCAATAACTCCAAGACATTTCCCCAACTCAAGCCACCGGGTTCCGGAGTTCCTGTTGCTGGCATGATGCTCGGGTCAAAAGCATCCACATCAATACTGATGTAAACGTTTTTATCCTGCACCAGCTGCGCTATGGTTGCGGCTACTTGTGTCCAATCGGGCTCAAACGCGGTAAACATTTTGACGCGATTACTGGTCTTTACGAATTGATGCTCTTCTTGAGAAACGTTTCTGATGCCAATCATGATGACATCCACGTTGGGGAAGTCTAAGCATCGCCGCATAGCCGATGCATGGGAGTAGTTGTCGCCTAGATATCCGTCTCTAAGATCGCAATGTGCATCAAATTGCACCACGGTTAATTGTTCAAAACGGTGGACAAAAGGACGTAAAGCGCCCGGCGTTAACGAATGCTCGCCACCTAAAATAATAGGAATTTTGTTTTCATTAAGTGCTTTTTCAGCCAAGCCTTCGATCTGGCTTAACGCATCGTCTAAGCTGGCCGCAATGGGTTCTGGTAATAGCGTTTCGAAGTTGTACTCATGACAAACCTCGGCTTCAAACTCCATATCAAACAACTCAACCTGCTGGCTGGCCTCGATAATTTTTTCTGGCCCAAAAGCTGTGCCCGCACCAAACGTTACGGTTTTTTCTAAACCAAAGGGAATCAGGCAAAAATGGTGCTCACTACTAGCTGCACTATTTTCGACACCTAAAAAACTGCCGTCCTTATCAATCATGATTGCACCTGCCAATATCCTTATCGCTTAATCATCTTAATGAAAGTGAGGTCACGGTTAGCACATAAACTATGCACGTGACCAAGTTATTCTGCCGTCGCCAATTCGCGCACTCGATCTGAAATTCGTGCCTGCTCCTCAAAGTGTTCCAAGACATAGGCAAATACCAAAGGTGCAACAATGGTCGCATCGCTATGGATCACATGTTTAGGTGTATCCATCGACAGCTTGCCCCAGGTAATTTTTTCGTTAGGTAATGCGCCGGAATAACCACCGTAGCTCTCTTGGGCATCGGTAATTTGGCAGAAGTAATTCCATAACGGCACATCTTGCTTAAGATCTTGCGTAATTAAAGGCACCGCACAAATAGGAAAATCACCAGCAATACCGCCACCAATTTGGAAAAAACCTAAACGATGTTGTTGCACTATTTCACGGTACCAGTGCACCAAGTGCTCCATGTATTGCACACCCGACTTCATGCTTTGGGCGCGCAAGCTTTTATTTATGACCTGTGAAACAAAGAAATTACCTAATGTCGAGTCTTCCCAGCCGGGCACAAACAAAGGAATATTCTTTTCCGCCGCCGCCAAGACCCAACTGTGTTCACGTGGAATTTGAAACTCACGCTGAAAATCCGGATTTAACACTACATCGTAAATATGCTCATGGGGGAAACGAGATTCCCCTTTATCGTTCGTTAACTCCCATAGCGGCGTAATGTAGCTTTCCACCTTACGCATGGCTTCGGTTTCAGGAATGCAGGTGTCGGTGACTCGATTCATACCACGGTCAAGTAAATCGGCTTCATCGCGCGGGGTTAAATCGCGATAATTAGGAATCACCGCATATTCGTCATGCGCCACAGCGGCAAATAAGTCTTCCTCTAGATTGGCACCTGTACAACTTATGGCCGTGACATAGCCTTGACGAATCATCGGCGCTAAGGTTTTCCCTAACTCCGCGGTACTCATCGCACCGGCCAGCGTGACCATCATTTTCCCGCCCGATTCCAGCAGCTGTACATAGTCTTCCGCAGCGCACCGCAAAGCCCTGGCGTTAAAATGACGAAAGTTGTGCGATACAAATTCCTTGACGCGCATGGTTATTCCTTTAAATAGAGCGTAATGAGTTATGTAGCTGTTGTTCCAAACTGTAATCGGCAGCAAAGCTCAACGAAGGCTTGGCACATAGACCATTAAAGTTGTCGGTTAGTGCAAAGCCATAAGCACCGACATTGCATATTCTCAACACATCACCCTCAGAGAGATCTGCGGGTAGTTGGTAATGCCCTGGCAGTTGATCTAGAGAATCGCAAGTACAGCCAAAAATGCGGTACTGCTTATTGATCTTTGACTTGCCAGGCGTCTCCATAGCGATGGGGAAGCGGGCATTGAGCAACGCGCAGTCCAGCAGGCTTTTATAAATGCTTTCGCTCACGAAGACTCGGTCTTTATCCACCAATAAAACCTCGGTGAGTAAAGTCATCGACTCAGCACTTAGATAGCGCCCTGGCTCGGCCATGAACGTTACATGGCGTAAGGCTGGAAAGCGTTGTTTAATGGCTTCAACACCCGGCACGATGTCTTGTATGCGATAGCGGGTATGCTGTTCATAATTAACAGGAAAGCCACCACCAATGCTTATTCGGTGCACTTTAAGCGCATGTTGCTCAACCAATGCCGCTAGGTACTCCAGCATCTTCCAATAAGCTGCCGGATTGGTTTGCTGAGAGCCTGCATGAAACGACAACGATAACTCAGCACCATAATGCTCAATACACTGGGCCAAACGAATTACATCGACCTCTTCTGCGCCAAACTTACCGTCGAAATTGATGAGCTGAGTATCGGTAGGCTCAGCCGACTTTACGCGCACAAAAATTTCCACATCATCAAGTTGTGGACAAGAAAGCGCGATTTTATGCAGCTCGGCAATGCTATCGACCACAAAGGTTCGCACACCCCAGCGCCCATAGGCGGTTTCGATGGCATCACGAGATTTAACCGGATGGGTATAAACCAATGGAGTATGTTGATCGAGGCTACGCACCGCTTCGATCTCGGTGAGTGAGGCCACATCAAAGCCTGTCACGCCACAGTTTGAGAGCACCGTCATTATTTCTGGCGAAGGGTTTGCTTTCACCGCGTAGAATATTTCGCCGGAAAAACACGCTGCCAATGCCTCATAACTCTTTATAACTGCACTCGGATCGAACAAAACAATACTCATTTAAGGCAATCCCTCAGTTAGCCAACATAAGCACCTAAAGTATTTATGAGACAACAATCTAGCTAATACCGAGCAAAGCGTTTCAGCTATATCGTTGCGTTTCTCATATCGTCAATAAACTTGAGACAAACGAGCTAATCAAGAACAACATTAATAACACAAAAAAACACACGAAAAAGCTATCGTTAAACACACCAAGCGCTATAAACAATAATCACATTAAATTATTGATGTTAAATGACAATTTCCATAATACTGTCATGTTTCAGTCATCTTTTTACAACATCAACAGAGCCACAATAACGCGACAAAAAAAATAATAATATTGGTTACATTTTCAACAATTAATAGACACCAAGTGCTCAACATAAGCATAAAAAAAGCCCCGCAAGCTCAGCGCTATACGGGGCTTTTCATTGCTTAGGCAATGAAGTCGATATTGATTAGAAACGCAATGCGGTTCTCAGATACCAGAACTGTCCAGGTAGATCATGAGTGGTCACATCAAAACCATTCAGCGAACAGCTAAAGCATAATGGTGGATCTTCATCGAAGACATTATTCACACCACCGGTGAAGGTTAAACCATATTCACCAATCTTGGTGCTATAACTCACCTGCACATCGTTATAGAACGTACTATCTAAGGTGTTACGCGATAAGCTATTGTCGTCGAAATTAGGATCAGAACATAAACCTAAGTTGGTCAAGCTGATATCTGAACCATCACGGAAGTCAGTACAAGGCTCAGATAAGCTATCGATGAAGCGCACCGTCCAACTAGCTGCCCAGTTGCCATAGCTCCAACTGACAATCAGGTTCGATTGCCATTCGGGAATACCACGATCGTTATCTTCAATGCCATCTAAGGGACGACGTAAGAAGCCATCGGGATCGTTCGGGTTCAACAGAAGCTCGTCGTATTGATCCACATAAGTGGCGCTCCAGTTCACATCGAAGCGACCAATGCTGGTTTCAGGCGAGCTGTAGTTGATTTTGAAATCGAAGCCGTCGGTTTCAATACCACCAATGTTCGTTAAACGGTTTTGGAAGTTATTAATACCGCCGGTGAAGGCCCGGCCGATACCGCCACAGAAGTTGGGATCTAACGAAGCCACACAAGCATTCAGCTGGGTTTGCGCATCAATGGCTTGAATCGCGCCATCTAACTCGTGACGATAATAAGTGAACTCGAAATCTAAACGCGAAGCCCAAGATAAGTTCTCGGCCCAGCTGGGGCTGTACACAATACCTGCGGTGTAAGAGTCTGCCGTTTCAGGCTCCAGCTCGATATTACCGCCCGTAACCACCGAGATCTGCCCATTAGGCTGTTCAAAGCTGCCATCGGCAGGCACACCTAAGGCAATACAGTTATCGATAACTTGCTGGGATACACCCGAGTTTAAGAAATCAGAGCAAGGATCTGTTAACACCGAGTCAAAGCGCGAGGCCGTACCAAATAATTCACCAATACCTGGCGCTCGCAAACCTTCAGCATAGGTACCGCGAACCAAGATATCGTCGGTCACTTGCCAGCGGAAACCCACCTTTGGTGTGGTTTCGTTACCAAAAGTGCTGTAGTCCGAGAAGCGCACGGCGCCGGTAAGGTCGAATTGTTTAATGCCAGGTATATCACTTAATACCGGAATCACCACTTCGGCATAAAACTCATCCACATTGTATTCACCCGAACTGGGCTGGGCCGGCACACCATTGCTTTCACCCGCCACAATCACGGAATCGGGCTGGAAAGAGCCGTCCAATTCACGATGCTCATAACCGGCAGCAAAGCCCAAAATACCCGCAGGTAAGTAGGCGATATCACCACTGATATTAAAAGTCACCGATTGCAGTTCTTGCTCGGAGGTATCGATACCGGTGAAAGTGATGTAATCCAGCTGCTCTTGAGTGATGGAGCCCGGTCCACCAAAGAGATTTAACGGCACACAACCCGGCGTGGCGTTACATTGATCGATAGGCCCCAACGCATTGGCAATGCGCGCAATGTTGTAACTACCTTGAGTCACCTGCTCGGCTTCGTTTTCGGAATCGATGAAATTCAAATCCCAGAAAAAGGCCCGACTACCCACCGAGAAATTGCCTTCAAAACCGGCCGCAATGTAGCGGGTGTCCACGTCTTGTTCGAAGATACGCGGGCCACCCTCAATGGGGCGACGCCCAATCAAGGCCAAGTTACTGGACGCATCTAACGTAAAGCCGAAAGGATTAAATGGATTGGTAGCATGAATAGAAACAGTATCTGCCAAGCTACCAGTACCCGCCTCGGGGCCTAAGAAAATCGGCTCAGGTGCTGCCTGGTTGACCGATTCACGTTCGTTATACAAGCCACGAACATACAAGCTCACGTTATCACTGAAGCGATAATTGATTTGGGTAAATAAACCCAGGCGTTCCGAAGGTGTGAGCAGTAAGTTTTCGGGCGAGAAATTGTAACGATCATCATTGGTGAAATCGTTAAAGTCGTCATCGCCATTGGGGTCAAACACAGGTAAGCCCGTGGCACCAGGGCGCAGGGTTAAATCGAAATCCTGGCCACTGCCAGGATCTGAAAAAATAAAGCGCCCACGCGGCGTGGCCGAGCTGCCACGAGTCACCCCGGTGCGTGGCGTGGGGAAACGGGAGATCGAACGATCAGCCGAGCTGATGCGGCTGCTATCGGTATAACTCACACTAAAGAAATACGAGAGCTTTTCGGTACTGCCACCAAATGAAGCTTCACCTTTAAAGGTTTCGCCATCGCCCTCGTCATACTGGCCAAAATAACCTGTAACTTCGGCACCTTCAAAATCTTTACGGGTAATCACGTTGACCACGCCGCCAATGGCATCAGTACCATAAATGGACGATGCGCCATCTTCTAAGATTTCAATGCGCTCAACGATAGACAACGGAATGGTATTTAAATCCACCGCTGAGCTAATACCGCTGGCAGAGGTTTCGTTCACCCAGCGTTGGCCATCCACTAAAACCAGAACCCGTTGCGAGCCTAAGTGACGCAGATCGACACCAGCCGAACCCGCACCAACACCGCCACCATTGGGCGGAAAGCCAAAATTACCTGAAGAATTTAAGCGCGAGTTTAATGCAGAACCACCCGTGGTGAGTTGCTGCAAAATATCGGCAATCGAATTTTGACCGGTACGCTCTAAATCGGCTCGATCCAAAGTATAGATCGGCGCTTGCCCTTCAATTTGTGCACTACGAATACGTGAGCCGGTGACCTGAACACGCTCTAACTGTGCGGACTCCTCTTGCTGCGCGTGAACGCTTGGAGCCGTCATGGCAGCCAATGCAATAGCTACCGCAGCGGATAAAGACACCCGCCGCTCACCCTGCCAATTCAACATCGGTGATCTCCCTGGTGAAAAATACTAAAAAAACGTTAATCCTTATCGCGTCACAATTTGTCACAAAGAGATAAGCAATGCAACGGACAAACGCC
>JAKSCJ010000180.1 GCA_022360675.1 Lysobacterales bacterium | reverse complement strand
GCGATCGAATAAAAAAATGTTGTGCGTCCTTCTTTAAGTTAAATTTGCCTCCTGAGCGGTTTCATTAAAATTGCTTTCTCTGTGGTTTCTGTTCGATTTCGTAATGGCCTTTCTTCTAAGCAGTAAGCGTTGCTTTGGTAAGCGTTGTTTTAAATGGCTTCAGTACTTTGCGTATACAGCTTGCTTTTCGTTTGGCTGAGTGTTTTTAAGGTTGAGAATCGTTAACTAAAATATTGTCGCGATTATTGTTGACGGTGTTGAGGCCGATTCCCTTTACATTGACCAAGGCATCGGCGTCTTTAAATGGGCCGTGTTCGGTACGATAGGCCACAATCGCTTCTGCCTTACTTTGACCCACGCCTTTTAAGGCTTCGGCTAAAGCAGCGGCATCAGCCGTGTTGATGTTGACGGCTTGTGCGGCCCAGACAGAGCCCGCGATAAGCAAGCCAGAAACGGCGGTGAGCGCTTTTTTAATGTATGACATGATCATGAATCCTTTTAAATATCGGTTTGAATTGTTTTGCGTTGACTTGAGTCGGCTTGCAGTTCATCGCTATTGAACATCGATTCGGTTTAGCGGCTTGGTACCAAACGGTCTGCGATGCCATTGACTCGACTGGGAAATAGTTTAGTTCTTGCTGATGGCTATGCCTGTCGGCTCAGTTCTCCGATGTTTGTCGACTTTACTTGTGCTGTGTTGTATGGCGTTAATGGGTAACTCTGTAAGCAATTGTTCCGACATCTGTCGAGAATTTATCTCAATGAATTAATGGGAAAATGCTGACTTGGGCAAAGAAAAAATCTGACTAAATGAAGATTAGCTCTTTTGCTAAATGTGAAGAACTGATAAATTCGCAAACCATGTCTGTACTTACTCGTATCTTTCATCCCTTGTGGGTATTGTTGATTTACCTGCCTTTGGCTGTTGTCAGTTTAGCGGTCGCGGTGTTTGGTGTGGTTTTGCTAACCCCATTTTTTGGGCGTAGCCGTACCTATCGCTGGTGTGCGGTGAACTGGGCACGCCTGTTGGTGGCTTTGCTACCCATGAAAATTGAGGTGGTTGGTGAATGGCCACGCGGTATCCTGCGGGATTTCGCGGCGCCGGAATTAGCCTCGAAATCTACAGCGGATCTTGCGGCGGCATCGGCAGCTTCAGCCAAGCCTTATGTAGTGGTGGCGAATCATCAAAGCCAGTTCGATATCCCTGTGTTATTGAAGGTTTTAGGCTTGGATTTGTGCTGGGTGATGAAGCAGGAAATCAAGCTGATTCCACTGGTTGGTATCGGTGCCACCATGCTCGGCAATATTGCCATTGACCGTAAAAATGGCGAGAAGGCCCGCAGCCAAATTGCAGCTGCCGTACAGAAAATGTCCGGCGATGTGGGTTTGATGTTTTTCCCGGAGGGAACCCGTAGCCGTGACGTCCCACTGCTGCCTTACAAAAGCGGTGCGTTTCGGATTGCGATTCAACAGCAGATGCCCATCCTACCTGTTACTATTGTGGGCACTCGCAATATTAATCCGGCGGGTACTTTTTGGTTGCGACCGGGATGCGTCAAGGTCATGGTTCATCCGCCCATTCGCACCGAAGGCTTGGACGAGCGCCATGTTGGCGATGTACAAAAACAGGTGAGGGAGTGGACGCTGGCACAGGTCGAGCGTTTTGAGTCGCGTTGAAGGTGATCGGGTGAGCTGATCAATTGCCGCGCTAACTGCCTTCCAATTGATACAAACCCTTATGCAATTACATCAACCCGATCCCGATTACGTTAGTTCCCCACGCAGCAAGCGCAACTTTAAACTGGCTGTGTACCTAGCTTTGGCTTTTGTGGCTGCGGTGTGGCTGGTCTTTGTGGTCGACTTTATTTTTCAGCTGCATTGGGTCCAGTACGGCTTATTCCCGCGCCGAATCAGTGGCCTCTCGGGTGTCTTAACGGTGCCTTTTTTGCACGGTAGTTGGAGTCATATTGGTTCCAACACATTGCCCTTATTGGTGGGCATCACCTCAATTCTCTTCTTATATCCGAATTCGTCGGTTTGGGTGTTTCCTTCCTTGTATATGGGTGCGCCCTTATTGTCGTGGACTTTTGCGCGCCCCGATATCCATGTGGGTGCCAGTGGTCTTATTTATGGCTTATTGGCGTTTGTGTTTTTCTCGGGTTTGTTACGCCGTGATGTGCGCTCGATAGGGGTGTCGATGCTGATCTATTTTCTTTATGGGTCAGCGGTTTACGGCGTGCTGCCTGGGCAAGGAAGAACCTCTTGGGAGCTGCATTTATCGGGCTTTGTGCTGGGTTTGATTTTAGCGTGGCGTTTTCGCTCCTGGGATAAAACACCGCGCAAACGCTACGACTGGGAAGATGAAGACGAAGAGCTGGCCGACCAACCCGCCTTATACAAACCCTCTGAATCATCATCATCGTCGGGCTCAGGACATTCGGTTGATTCCCCACGCAATAAAAGCGATTCTCACTAATTGAGCATGTACTGATGCATGCTACGGAACCTCTGGAAGCGCGCTTGACTTGCACTTGAGCGTGCATCATCGCTGCCAACAGGGCTTGTTTAGGCGTTCTGCATGTGTTTATGCTGATGCTGCGAACTTACCCTATGTTCCTAGGAGTCGCTAATGAAAATATTACGAGGTGTCTTAATTGCGTTGGTCGTGTTGATTGGCCTATTTGTTTTGGGTGGTTTTTTGCTGCCACAACAATCGTCCTTTACACGCAGTATCGTAATCTCACGTCCCCAAGCCGAGGTGTTTCAAGTCCTTAACGGCTTTGCAGAATTCAATGAATGGTCGCCCTGGCACGACCTTGATCCTAATGCCGCGTATAGCTACGAAGGCCCAGCTTCTGGTGTTGGTGCCATGATGGCTTGGAGTAGCGAGGACCCTAGTGTGGGTAAGGGTTCACAGCGTATTACGCAAGTTGATGCCCCCAACCGAGTGGATGTTGAGCTGGCCTTTGAAGGGCAAAATCCTGCCTTAAGCTGGTACGAACTCAGTGCCAATGGCAATGCCACCGAGGTCACCTGGGGATTCAGTACCGATTTTGGCTCGAATCCAATTAATCGTTACTTTGGCTTGTTGATTGAAGATTTTGTTGGCGCCGACTATGAGCGTGGATTGCAGCAATTAAAACAATATGCGGAGTCGAAGTAAGTTGCGCTTCAATGGCTTGAGATTGCTCGCCATAACGAGTGCTGAAGTGAAAAGTGGGCAAGCTTTTGCCAACTGCCTACAATAGCTGACTTAAGTGCTTATTGGGCGATCGAATACTCCATGTCTTCCAGGATTCCTCTGGTTCATTGTTTAGGCTGTGGCCGTGCTGGCCGCAGCCTGTTACGACTGCTTGCCGATGCTGAATTAGTTCAGGTGGGTTATGTGGTGAATCGTAGTTTGCACAGCGCACAACAAGCGGTGTCGTTTATTGGTGCCGGCTGTGCGGCTGATGCGCTACCCGTTTTAGGGCAGAACGATGGGCTGTTGATCGCTTTACCTGAAAGTCAGTTGGAATCGGCTGCCGAAGCGATCCAAATCAAGCAGTCACAAGCTTCAGGCTCGCAGGCTTTAGGCTTTGCCTTTCATCTCAGCGCCAGCCAATCGAGCGAACTACTTCAAGGTGTCGCGGAACGTGTGGCGTCTTTGCACCCTGCTATGGCTTTTGCTGATCCTAAACAAGCCATTACCCAGTTTGCTGGCAGTTGGTGTGTGCTCGAGGGTGATGCAAGCCTGTGTCAGCAGCTGAGCCGTTGGGTCGAGTGTTTAGCTGCCCGTGCCATTGTGGCTACGCAGCTCGATAAAACGCTGTATCACGCCGCAGCCATGGGGGCGAGTAATTTGATCTTGGCCACATTGGGGTTGGCTCAAAGAGTGGCGCAAGTTGCTGGCGTACCCGAGGAATCCTCTACGGGTTTATTAAGCGCTTTGGCGTTACGGAATGTGGCCGCCACCCAGGAACAAGGTGTTACTGCGGCATTTACCGGGCCAGTGGAACGGGGCGATGTGCGAGCGGTGAGCCGCTTGATGCAAGCGGTGAGCCAAGCAGACGCTTTAAGCGCCAGTGATCGTCAATTGTGGCAACAGTTGCTTCGGGCTTGTCTGCCGTTAGTAGCGCAGCAAGGTCGTTTATCGACCGAGCAATTGCAAACCATGGCCGCTAGTATGGATCAACAAACTACACCCACGCGCTCAGATCATTAGCATCAATTAATTGCTGCGGCTTTAAGCTGGCGCTGGGTAAGGGGCTGGCCATGGCCTTGCTGCTGTGCCAATCCACGGCTTTGAGAAATTGTGCGCGCGGGATTTCGCAGGCACCTAAGCGAAATAGATGAGGGTTACTGAGCTGGCAGTCGATCATCTGTGCGCCGGCTCGGTGCATCAAGCGGCACAGTGTGAGCAATGCAATTTTGCTACCTGCCTCGCGAACTGTGAACATGGACTCAGCAAAAAACATTCGCCCCACCAATACGCCGTATAAACCACCCACCAGTTCTTCTTCGTGCCACACTTCCACTGAATGGGCGTAACCCAGTTCAAAGAGCTGTAAATAGGCGGCTTTCATCTCGGGCACGATCCAGGTGCCATGTTCTTCTTTGCGCGGAATATCGGCACAAGCGTTGAGAACTGCATTAAAAGCTCGGTCTACGCTGATGGAAACCGTGCTCCGTTTAAGCTGGCGCTGGAAACGACGACTGATATGAAAATGCTGAACGGGTAGCACACAACGCGGGTCGGGAGACCACCACAAAATGGGTTGTTCGTCGCTATACCACGGAAAAACACCCCGATGATAAGCCTTGATTAAGCGTTGCGGATGCAGATCACCACCGGCAGCCAGCAGGCCGTTGGGTTCTTCCAAGGCCAAGCTGTGGGGTGGAAAAGGGCTGTCAGGTTCGGTTCCTAGCCAGTAGATCATCGGTGACTTCAGAGTGAAAAGGGCTGCGCTTGATGATGGCATCCCGATAACCATTCATCCAGTCTTGTTCTTGCTCTAACCAACGAACTGCGGCGTTATGCACGTCGGGATGATTGAAATAATGTGCGCTGATCGTTGGTGCTGGAAGAAACCCTCGGCTGATCTTATGCTCGCCCTGTACACCAGGCTCAAAGCGCTGCAGTCCGCGTTCAATACAAAATTCAATGCCTTGATAGTAGCAAACTTCGAAGTGTAATCCGGGCAATGTTTCTAACGCACCCCAATAGCGGCCGTATAAGCAATCTTGGCTGCTCAGGTATACGGCGGCCGCGATATCTTGGCCTTGATATTGGGCGATGCAGTACCACAGCTGCTGGGGTAGCCGCTCACCTAATCTGCGGAAAAATGCTGCCGATAACACCGGAGCATTGCCGTATTCCAAAAAGGTTTTGGTGTAGCAGCGATGCGCGAAGTCGTGTTCTGCCGCGCTGGCCTGTGCTGCATCGACCCAGCGACAAGTCACTTGGTGCGTATCGAGCACGCGACGTTCTTGCTTGATTTGCTTACGCTTTTTGTGGCGCAAACCGCTGAGAAAATCATCGAAATGATGATAATTACGATTATGCCAATGAAACTGGATGAAGTCTCGGCGTACGAGAAACCCCGCTTTCTGTAACAGCTCGATATCTTCGTGCGGAGGAAATAATATCTGTGCGGTCATCAAGCGTTGCGACTGGCATTGCTCGATGAGTTGCTCCGCCAGTGTGAGTGCGGCGCCGTGATCGTCGTTCGCGCGCAGTAAACGTGCGCTGCTCACGGGCGAATAAGGCACGCCAGCAACGAGCTTGGGATACCAGGGAAGGCCCGCATGTTGTACGGCCCGCGCCCAACCCCAGTCGTACACAAAGTCGCCATGGGAGTGGGTTTTGCGATAGCAGGGGAGGGCTGCGCGCAGGCTTTGGTCGGAATGATGCAAAGCCAAATGACAAGCTTGCCAGCCTTGGTCGACATGTGCTGCGCCGGTGGCTTCCAGCGCAGCTAAAAAATGCCAATTGATAAACGGGTTATCGCCACACAATCGATTCCACTGTTGGGAATCGATGTGTTCAATGCCGTCCAATGGCACAGGCTTCAACGCTTATTCTCCTTGATCGTCCAAGAAGCGTTCGGCATCCAGCGCAGCCATACAGCCGAAGCCCGCTGAGGTTACGGCTTGGCGGTAAACGTGATCGGCCACGTCGCCTGCAGCAAAAACACCGGGCACGCTAGTGGCGGTGGCAAAGCCTTCTAGACCGCTACGAATCTTGATGTAGCCGCCATTCATGTCGAGCTGGTTTTCGAAAATGCTGGTATTGGGGTGATGGCCAATGGCGATAAATACACCTTGGACTTCTAAGTCGCGTGTACTGTCGTCTTTGGTGCTGCGAATGCGCAAGCCGGTAACACCTTCGTCGTTACCCAGAACCTCGTCGACTTGGTGGTCCCAGCAAAACTCCACTTTGCCTTCGGCTTCGCGTTGGAATAAGCGATCTTGCAGGATCTTCTCGGCGCGTAGTTGATCGCGGCGGTGCACCAAATACACTTTGCTGGCGATATTCGACAAATACAGGGCTTCTTCAACGGCGGTGTTGCCGCCGCCAACAACGGCAACCGGTTGCTCGCGGTAGAAGAAACCATCGCAGGTGGCGCAGGCCGAAACGCCTTTACCTTTAAACGCTTCCTCGGATTCCAAACCAATGTATTTGGCGCTGGCACCGGTGGCGATAATCAATGCGTCGCAGGTGTATTGGCCTTGATCACCTTTGAGGGTGTAAGGCTTTTGGCTGAAATCCACTTCGTTGATGTGATCGAAGACCACTTCGGTGTTAAAGCGCTCGGCATGGCGTTGCATGCGTTCCATCAACGCGGGGCCCATTAAACCTTCCACATCGCCGGGCCAGTTATCGACCTCGGTGGTGGTGGTGAGCTGGCCGCCTGCTTGTAAACCGGTTAAGACCACCGGATTCAAGTTAGCACGGGCAGCGTAAATGGCTGCGGTATAGCCCGCAGGGCCGGAACCCAGAATCAACAAACGATGGTGCTGGGAAGCGCTCATGTATAATCTCCTTCAGTGCATATTGGCTGGCAGCATCGGCACTGTTAGGCCCGCTGCCACCGTTCGTTATCCCGTAGAGGTGAGTCCGCTTTGTGTGCGGATCAAGGCGCGGCATTGTACTTTATTTGTATGGCTTGCCGCTGCCACAGAGGCGATCGCTGGCTTGTTTTTTGCGATTGCTGGGGTGGCGCGTGATGTTTTCACCTTTACGAAGGGGCCACGCTTTTTGCGGGTGTTGCCCTAAAATCTTTAACCACGCGCCACAAACGACCTTATCCGTCAGCAGTTGCTTGCAGTAAGCTGTTGCATAAGCTCATTATTTTTTAGATAAAACGGAATTCAGCTTTGCCATCGGCCCAACAAGAAGATCCTAACAACAGCCCGAGTGTCGGAGCGGCGGCGTCTGAGCCCACAGCTACGCCTAAGTCTTCATCCACAGCCACGAGGTCAGAAAGCAAGAAAGGTCGACGCCAGACTAAGAAAACAGCACGCAAAGGCCGGGGAGGCCAGGCGACCTCCACCAAAGATCGTGGCGCGGCGGCTACCGCCATCAGCCGGCGCATCTTCGAAAGCTTGTTTGTGGTGTTGATCGTGACCGCCATTTATCTGTTACTGTGCTTATGGACATTTCATCCCGATGATCCTGGCTTTAGTCATACCGGCAGCGGCCAGATGATCAAAAACAGTGGCGGCCGAGTGGGTGCATGGTTGGCCGATTTTCTGCTCTCTCTGTTTGGCTGGTTGGGTTATATCTTTCCCGTGTTGCTGGTCTATCTGGGCTGGCGCCAGCTGCCACAAAAAGAAAAACCCACGATTCCCACTTTAGAGGTGGTGGTCTCGGGAATTGGCTTTGCCCTGACCTTAATTGCTGGTAGTGCTTTGCTGCATATTCACGTGGGTCATCAAGGTGCGCATTTGCCGGCAGGTATTTCGGGCGGTGGTATCTTTGGCAGCTTGGTGGCTGGCAGCTTGGTGCACTTGTTATCGCAGGTGGGCACTACACTCATTATGTTGGCGGCATTTTTGGCTGGAATCACCTTGTACACCGGTTTGTCTTGGCTGGGTTTGATGGACAACCTAGGCCGTTGGACACTGCAAGGTTTTGGTTTTTTGCACCAGCGCTTATTGCGCCGTACTGAGCCTGTGCGCTCGCCCGAAGTGGGGGCGCCATTAACGCCAGAACCCATGCCAGAGCCTAGCCGTGCCGACGATAAAGTTGGCCGCCAGGCCCGCGCGGAGCGCACCGAGGTGCGGCGGGTGGAGCAAGAAAAACAAGCCCAACGCGAGCCGGTGAAGATCGAACCCCGCAAGGCGGCGGAAGCACCGAAAATTAATCCGCCAAAAGATCGCCAGCAAATGCTGTTTAAAGATCTGCCGAAGCCCGCAGGCGGTATGCCCACAGCAGAACTGTTGGACGAACCCAAGCAAACCACTAAAGGCTACAGCACCGAAGAGCTCGAAGTGTTGTCGCGTCAGGTGGAGCTCAAACTGGCCGACTTTGGCGTACAAGCACAAGTGGTGGAGGTGCATCCCGGCCCGGTGATTACGCGCTTTGAAATTCAACCCGCACCGGGTGTGAAAGTGAGCCAGATTAACAGCTTGGCCAAAGATCTAGCCCGTGGCCTTAGCGTCATGTCGGTGCGTGTGGTCGATGTCATTCCGGGTAAATCGGTGATTGGTTTGGAGATTCCGAACCAGAATCGCGAGATTGTATTTTTCCGCGATATTATCGAATCTAAAGTTTATCAGCGCGCCAATTCTGCACTCACCTTAGGTTTAGGCAAAGATATCAGCGGTAAACCCGTGGTGGCCGATGTGGCGCGCATGCCTCACTTGTTGGTGGCAGGTACCACGGGTTCGGGTAAATCGGTGGCGGTGAATGCGATGATTTTGAGCATTCTGTACAAAGCCACGCCCGACCAGGTTCGCCTCATCATGATCGACCCCAAAATGTTGGAGCTGTCGATTTATGAGGGCATTCCGCATCTGTTGGCACCCGTGGTTACCGATATGAAAGAGGCCGGTTACGCATTGCGCTGGTGTGTGGCCGAGATGGATCGCCGTTACAAGCTCATGGCCCATGTGGGTGTGCGCAATGTGGCCGGTTACAACAAGCGTATTGAAGAAGCAGAAAAAGCGGGCGAACCGCTGAAAGATCCATTCTTCGATGCCGATGGTGCTGCACCGGGTGAAGAAGCCCAAGCGCTGGAAAAACTACCCTTCATCGTGGTGGTGGTGGACGAATTTGCCGACATGATGATGATTGTGGGCAAAAAAGTGGAAGAACTGATTGCCCGTTTGGCGCAGAAGGCCAGAGCCTCAGGTATTCAT
>JAKSCJ010000324.1 GCA_022360675.1 Lysobacterales bacterium | reverse complement strand
TCAAGCTGGCGTCAGGTTCTCAATGTTCCCACTCGCTCAACCTTAACTGCGGTGTTCTCACGCGGTGATTTTGTCTGGGCGGTGGGTCACGATGCGGTGATCTTGCGTAGCAGCGATGGCGGCGAGCACTGGCAGTTGCAGTTCAGTGACCCAGAGGCGGAGCAACCGCTGATGGACATCACTTTCACCGATAATCAACACGGTATAGCCGTGGGCGCCTACAGTTTGTTGCTGAGCACCGACGATGGCGGCGCGAACTGGGAATTCGGCAATATGCTGGATGTAACCAACGGCCCCTTAAGCGACTACTTGGCCAGCCTGGAACCCGCAGCTGAAAGCGCGGACGCTGAAGCCGATGCTATGGCTGCGGATAACGCGGCCATGAACGATGATTTCCTCGATGAAGGCTTGGAGTATCACCTAAACGCCATCTTAGATTTAGGTGATGCCGGTTTATTGATCGCCGCCGAGGCAGGCACCGGTTACCGCAGTGTGGATGGTGGAGCGAGCTGGTACCAATTCGCATTTCCTTATCAAGGCTCCATGTTTGGCCTTATCGCTGAAGATCAACCCGCCGGGGATCAACCCTGTGTATTGGCCTACGGTTTGCGTGGCCATGTGCAACGGAGTTGCGATGCAGGCGCAAGTTGGAGCGAGCTCAATAATCCGGTACAAGCCAGCTTATTTGGTGCCACGGCCCATGAGTCTGGTATTGCTTTAGTTGGTGCTAACGGTACTTTGGTTTATGTCGATACCGGTGCTAATCAGGCCCGGCCCAAAGATATTCACAGCGGTGAAGATCTGGCGAGTATCTTCCATACACCCGCAGGGCTCGTTATTGCTGGGGAAGATGGCATTAGCTTTGCCTCTGGCAAGCAGGGTGAGATGGCAGTAGACGGAGATCGATCATGAGCAATGAAATGCCCGGATTTGCGCGGGTGCTGCAGAATTTGATCTTCGGTTTTCGTGGTCTGATTCTTGTGCTGATCGCCGTGGTGACGGCGTTAATGTTGTATTTTGCCGCTCAACTCAAGGTAGACGCTGGCTTTAAAAAGCAGCTACCGCTTGAGCATGAGTACATGCAAACCTTCCAATACTACGAGGAGTTTGGCGGCGCTAACCGGCTCTTAGTAGCGGTAATGGCCGAAGATGGTGATATGTTCGATGCCGAATATTTCGCCACTTTAGAAGAGATCACCAACCGGGTGTTCTTTATTCCCGGTGTGGACCGTGCCAGCGTGCGTTCTATCTTTACGCCCAATGTACGCTTTGTCGAGATTGTCGAAGACGGTTTTGCAGGCGGTAATGTGATTCCTGCCGATTTCGCACCCACCCAAGAAATGTTCGAGCGTGTGCGCGGCAATATCGTGAAATCGGGCGAAATTGGGCGTCTGGTTTCCGAAGATTTTGGCGGTGCCATGGTGTGGGCTAACCTCCTGGAGGAAGATCCACAAACCGGCGAAAAGCTCGATTACCAAGCGGTTGCTGCTGAACTCGAGAAGATTCGCAGTGAATTCGAAAACGAAGCGCACAGTGTGCATATCATCGGTTTCGCCAAAATCGTGGGCGATATCGCCAATGGCGCACGCAGCGTTGTGACTTACTTTGGCTTTGCGCTGCTCATTACCGCCTTGCTGCTGTATTGGTATACCCGTTCGCCCAAGTTATCGGTATTACCGCTGATTTGCTCGGTAACAGCCGTGATTTGGCAGCTGGGTTTCTTGAAGCTACTGGGCTTCGGTATCGATCCGATGAATATTCTGACGCCGTTTTTGGTGTTCGCCATCGGGGTGAGCCACGGCGTACAAATGATTACCGCCTTTAGTGTTGAAAAGCTATTTGGCGGAACTTCACCGGATCGTTGTATTGAGCTGAACCGTCCGCTGTCGGAGATTCATATTCGCGACAGTATCTCAGCGGCAAAAGCCACGCTGGCGCGCTTATTAGCGCCGGGTGTGATCGCTTTGCTGAGCGATACCATCGGCTTTTTGACCATTCTCTTCATTAAAATTCGCATCATTCAAGAGCTGGCCATTACCGCCAGCGTGGGTGTGGCGGTGATTATTCTCACCAACCTCATCTTGCTGCCAATTTTATTGTCCTTCGTGAACCTGAAAAACGAAGAAGGCTATCGCCAACGTATCTACCAAAAAGCGGGCGAGCACAGTGTGCTGTGGCATAACCTGGCCAAGTTTGCGAAACCGGGCCCGGCCATCATTGCAGTGCTGTTGGGCGCTGTGTTGTTTGGCTTTGGTTATTGGAAGAGTCAAGAAATGCAAATCGGCGATTCCCAAGCCGGTGTGCCCGAGCTGTGGCCCGAAGCGCGCTATAACCGCGATGCCGATTTAATCAGTAGCCGTTTTGCTTTAGGCGTGGATGTGGTGAGTGTGATTTCTGAAACCACCTCCCAGGCCTGTACCGAAAACTACGAGGTGATGCGCCGCATCGACGAAATGGCCTGGCGTATTGGCAACGTAGAAGGCGTGCAAAAGGTAATTACCCTGCCCATGGTGGCGAAAATCATCAATGCCGGCTGGAACGAGGGCAATATCAATTGGCGTGTGTTATCGCGGAATAACTTCGTGATGCGCCAAGCGCTGTCTAACGTGGATACGGCCACCGGTTTGCTGAATCGTGATTGTAGCGCCATGCCCATTATGGTGTTCACCGAAGATCACCGGGCCGAGACGATTCGGCGCGTGGTCGACGCGGTTAAAACACTGCGTTTAGAAATGAACATCGAGCCCGAGAACCCCATCGTGGTGGCCGATGCCAGTGGCGAACAAAGCGTAACGGCTGGGGCTGCTGATACTGAAATGGCAACGGCAGATAGCGCCAGCGAAAATACACCGAGTGAAAGCATGGCTGCAACGGTCGATGAAACCGCCATGCTGACCGAAGCCGATACTTGTGTGGCGCAAACCCCTGAGGGCGAAAACTGCCTGCGCTTCCGCTTGGCCACTGGCAATGTGGGTGTAATGGCCGCTGTTAACGAAGTGGTTTCGGCCGCTCAAGGGCCTATTTTGTTCTGGGTTTATGCCGCTATTGTGGTGTTGTGCTTAATTACCTTCCGCTCCATCAGCGCCACCTTGGCCATTGTGTTGCCTTTGGTGTTGGTCTCGTACTTGGCCTACAGCTTGATGGTGTTCTTAGGTATTGGTTTGAAGGTCAACACCTTGCCTGTGGTAGCGCTAGGTGTGGGTATTGGTGTGGACTATGGCATTTATATCTACAGCCGGCTTTCCGACTTCATGCGTGAAGGCATGAGTTTGGAAGACGCTTACTACCGCGCCTTGCGCCTGACTGGCCGTGCTGTGGCCTTTACGGCGGTTACCTTGGCGGTTGGTGTGGGCACTTGGCTGTTCTCGGCATTGAAATTCCAAGCTGATATGGGACTTTTGTTGTCGTTCATGTTCTTGTTGAACATGGTCGGCGCCATTGTGCTGTTACCTGCTTTGGTGCTCTGGTTGAAGCGTATTATTCGCATTTAATCAATACGAGATAACGATACTTAAAGCCCTGGTTTTCCAGGGCTTTTTTTTTGGAAAAACGACAGAAATCGGCTTGGCATTTTGAGGTGAATATGATTTATTAGAGGTGGATAAATCATGCGTTAAAAAAGGTGTCATTTTAATGAGCAGAGCTCGCCTCGGTCTTTATTCATGCTTTAATGGTGTTCTGGATTAGCTCAGGGAAAGTGAATGCGTAACCACTTTCTTTGACTTAATCATGGTGACCCTATGCATCTATTGCTTCGTTCGCTAGCCACCGCCAGCCTTCTAAGCGTCATCAGTTCAGAACAACCGCTACCATTAACAAACCCATCTTCAACAAACTTTTCCTCAAAGTCTTCCGCTAGCCACACCCAAAGCCAGCTTTCCGATATTCACCCACAACCTTGCCAAAGCTTTGGTTTATCTGCCAATCGTTCGTATTACTGTGCTTATTTTCGAGCGCCGCTCGATTACGCACAAAATGATACCGAGCCTCGGGTGGATATTCCCTTTGTAGTGGTGAGTCATCGCGCTAGGCAGCGCTCCGACAAAGCCGTGTTCTTAGCCGGTGGTGGCGGGCCAGGTAACTCTTTGGGAATTGGCCAAGACCGTTTGAGCTTCGAGTATCTGTTAGAAGGTATGCAGGTCTTTTTAGAGGCGGGCTACGATGTGGTCATGGCCGATCAGCGCGGCACAGGAATTAGCTTGCCCAATGTGGCCTGCCCCGCGCTGAGCGCTAAATATCGCGAATTATTGGCGCAAGATATAGGTGTGCGGGAACTGCATCTGCAAACAGAGCAAGTCTTGCTGGCCTGCCAGCAGCGTTTAACGGCTCAAGGTATTGATGTTTTCCAATACGATACTCAGGCCAGTGCGCAAGATTTTCTCAATTTAATGCAGCAGTTACCGTATCGCCATTGGAGTTTGATGGGCGTCTCCTATGGCGCACAGCTGGCTTTAGCCATGGCACAGCAAAGCCCGGAGGGTATCGATACCTTGGTGCTGGATTCGTTACCGGCCTACCAAGATGAACCCCACATGTTAACGGCAGCCGATCTACAGCAGCGGGTGGCCCGTATTCTAGCTTTGTGCCGCGGTGAGCCCGGCTGCCACCAGCGTTACCCTGGTTTATCGTTTCACTTCAAACAGTTGCTGCAACAATTAGAGCAGGCCCCCGTGGTGTTAACCATGAATGACGGCGCACGCTTTGTGGTGGATGCCGAGCGTTTACGCAGCCTGTTGTTTGCCGCTGCCTATTGGCCCGACTACATTGCCTATATTCCCTACACCATTCATGCTGCCACCTACGAAAATGATTGGCAGCCGCTAACCGCCTTGGCGCAAAACTACTACGACTGGATGGTCGATAGCGGTTATGGCGATGTGCTGCAAGTGAATATCTTTTGTGAGTCTAGTTGGCCGCAGCAACAGCAGCGTTTACAGAACAAGCCACATATTCAACAGCAGTGGAGTAGTGACGACTCGGCCAGTTGGCAAGCATCCGATTCCTTGTGTCGCCATTGGGGTGGCGACACGGTGCCGATGATTCCGCAAGAAGTGGAGATCCCCACGCTTATCTTGAGTGGTGGCCTTGATCCTATTACTCCAGCCTCAAGCGCCCAGGCGATGCAGCGTTGGTTGCCTAATAGTGTCTTTATTGAAGACCCCTGGGCTGGCCACTCTATGAATCAAGACAGCCCTTGTGCCCACGCGAGATTGGCGGAATTTCTGCAAAACCCGCAAGCGCCAGGGCGGCGGCAAATTCGTTGCCAAAGCCAAACGCTGGTGTTCCGTTAGTCTGAATCTGTCGGTGCTCTACGACTCGTCTAATTGTGCTTGTAGAGCATCGATAGCAGTGATGGGCGCTGAACACTGAGTGCCCCGGCAGACAAAGGCGTGCACGCAATGTTGCTCTGTATAAGCGGCGTAATGCGCAAATTCTGCAGGAAGCTTGGTATTTGCAGGCAAGCCGTAAATGGCCAGTTGTGAAGCCCCAGCCAGCTGTTGACGCCAGTGCTTCTGCTGTTGCATATCGCCGGTTAAGAGGATGCGAATCGCCGGGCGAAGCAGTAAATTGGCGGCGTGTAATAAACTGGCATGGGAAAGTGGAAATCGCTCGATATTGTTCCATCCACAGCGTAAAGCGTGTTCGGCTGCTGTGAGATATTCGTGGCGTCCCAATAAATGGCCTAAGCGCCATAAGCCTTCAATGGCTATGGCATTACCTGAGGGTAGGGCGTCATCAGCGAACGGCTTGGGCCTTGTAATGAGTTGCTCGTGCTCATGCGGCGTCATGAAAAAGCCGCCGGCCGCATCGTCTTGGAATTGTTGCAGCAAAATCTCGGCCAGGGCTTGGGCCAGGGCTAAATACTCGGCGTTGAATCGACTTTGCAGCAGTTCCAGTAAGGCCCACAGTAAATAAGCGTGGTCTTCCAACAACGCTGGTGTGTGGGTTTGATCTAAAGCATGTACGGCAAATAATTGTGGTGCGCGCCACACCTTATTTAATAGCTGCTTCAGCGTGTGCTCGGCGAGATCGAGATAGTGGTCTTGCTGGAGAATACGGCCGCTACGTGCCAGTCCGTGAATCATCAAAGCATTCCAAGCCGTGAGAATTTTATGATCCTGTCCGGGGGCCGGGCGTTGTTGGCGATGCTGAAGCAAAAGTTCACGAGCCGCTTGCAAGGCTTGTTGTTGCTGACTGTCGAAAACTGATCCCACAGCCTGAGCATTTTGAGGGCGGCGTAAATGCCAGGCGTGACCTTCAAAATTGGGTTCGTCGTTCAGCCCATAGCAAGCTTCAAACAGCTGGTACTGCTGCTTTTCGAGCAAGTGCTGAGCTTCTTCCTTCTGCCACACATAGTAGGCGCCTTCGCCACCGACGCTGTCGGCATCGAGACTGGCGGCGAAACCTTGTCCTTCTTTCCATAACTCGCGTTGGGCCCACGTCACGCTGCTGTTAATCGTGTGACGGTATTCAGCTTGGGTGGCGGTGTCTTCGCTATGACTGATAGCTTCGGCATAAAGATCGATGAGTTGGGCATTGTCGTACAACATTTTCTCAAAATGAGGAATGGTCCAATCACGATCGACACAATAACGATAAAAGCCACCTCCTAGATGGTCGAATAAGCCGCCTCGGGCCATTGCATTCAAGTTCTGCATGGCCAGCGCTTTGGCTTTAGCGCTGGATTCACTGCGACCGCAGCTTGCCTGCTGTAGTAAAAAACGCACATCGCCGGGGCGCGGGAACTTGGGCGCTCCGCCCATGCCACCGAAGTCCGCATCACTGTTTTGCGCGATACGTTCCACCGCAGCTTCGACGAGCGCTCGCGAAAGCTCGCCTTGGTGTTGCTCGGTGCTATTCATTTGCTGCAAAGCTTGGCGTAATTCGTGGTTTTGCTCGCTAATGGTGTCGCGCTGGCGACGAAAAACTGAGCTGACCCGAATTAACAAATCGGCAAAGGCAGGTAAACCGTGGCGCGCTTGATCGGGGAAATAGGTACCGGCGAAAAATGGCGTGAGGTCTTGTGGGTCAATGAATACGGTCAAAGGCCAGCCGCCGCCGCGCCGGGTCAGCATTTGATGTGCCAGCTGATAGACACGATCTAAATCCGGGCGTTCTTCGCGATCCACCTTAATATTGACAAAGTGCTCGTTCATTACCGCAGCGGTGGCTTCATCTTCAAACGATTCGTGGGCCATTACATGGCACCAGTGGCAGGCACTGTAACCAATCGACAGCAAGATGGGTTTATCAAAAGCTTTGGCCTGGGCCAGGGCATCGGCGTGCCATGGCTGCCAATGCACAGGGTTATCGGCGTGTTGCAATAAGTAAGGGCTAGTGGATTGGGCGAGGGCGTTACTCATAAGACATCCTGGTGAAGTTTGAACCCGTTGCGAATATCTCCATTCTAGCTGGCGCAGTGCGAAATGCTCAGTTCGAATCGGTTGTACTGTGTGCGTTTTCGAAATCGAACAAAAGCGAACAAAAGTACGAACGTCTTATTCCATTTCCGAACATGGTGTTCATTTTCGGAACAAGCTCATAAGTAATACGCATGGAACTTTTGCGTAAGTTATTGATTTATTGTGTTCCGATTAATTGGCACGAAAAGTGCATAAAGGTAGATATGGATATCAAGCGACCAAATTTACAGCGTAAGAAAAGAAACCGCCAAATGCTCTATGGGGGGGCAGTTATGGCAGCGCTGATTGTGGGGGGAGTCGCTGTATCCGCGCTGGAGCCCGCTGCACCTAAAGTGGAAAAAGCGAGCTTGTGGACAGGAATCGTACAGCGGGGGGAATTTGTACGTGATGTTCGCGCTCGTGGTCGCTTGGTTTCAAGCGAGCTCCGGTCAATCGCTGCGGCCACTGATGGTCGCGTAGAGCGGGTACTGGTAAAGCCCGGCGCTCAGGTGGATAGCGACACCGTTATCGTGGAGTTATCCAATCCGGGCTTGATCCAGTTAATGCAAGAAGCAGGGTGGGCACTTGAGGCTGCGGAAGCAGAACTCAAATCACTGCAAGCAGAGTTAGGACGCAAGATGCTAGAAGCCGAGGGTGACGTGGCTCTAGTTGAAATCGAATTGAGGGGGGTAGCGTCCGATGTTGAAGCCGATAGGGAGTTAGCAGAAAAGGGAGTTATTTCTCGCCGGCAGTATCGAAATTCCAAGGGAAAAGCCGAACAGCTGAGCATTCGGTTGGAATTGTACAAAGAACGCCTCGATCGTTTAAGTCAGTCGATCGAAGCACAACTCGCAGCACAACATGCGCGAGTAGAGCAAGCCAGACGCTTGCACCAAAGACGCCAGGAACAAGTTTATGACTTGCGCATCCGTGCCGGAATTCCCGGAGTGTTGACGCAAGTTGCCGTAGAAGAAGGGCAGCAGCTGGTGTTGGGGGCGAAAGTGGCGCGTGTCGCGAAGCCGGACGAATTAATCGCAGAGCTGGTGGTTAATGAAGTCCAGGCCCGTGATATCCAAATGGGGCAAAACGTAATTGTGGATACCCGCAATGGTACGGTCTCCGGCCAGGTCACAAGGATTGATCCGGCAGTACGTAACGGGACTGTTCAGGTCGATGTCGAGTTGACCGGAAACCTACCATTGGGCGCGCGCCCTGATCTATCGGTGGAGGGCACCATCGAAATTGAACGCATACCCAACACTTTGTTTGTGAACCGCCCAGGATTTGGTAACGCATTTACCGAGTCCAGCTTATTTAGAATAGAAAACAATCAGTACGCGCACCGGGTACCGGTCCGCTTTGGTCGGGTTTCTGTTCAACACATTGAGATTACAAAGAATCTCATCGAAGGCGACGAAGTGGTTCTCTCGGAAACTGATGACTGGAGAGAATTCCAACGCCTGCGCCTCTACTAAGTTTAAGTATCTTTAAATAATGGTAGAGGCTTGAAAAAGATTATTCAAAATCAACTGAGATATTGACTTGAAAAAGTCCAGCAGAACAAGCGTTGATTTGCGATTCCGAAAGGGTGCTCGGGGGAGAGTGGCGCAAAGCAGCAAAGGTAGTGTATGTAATGCGACGGCACTACTTTTAATCAAAACAAAGTCGCAAAGATAAGAATGGTCGGTAACGATCTATTATAATAAACACTTGCAGCACAATTAATACCAATAAAAGGTTTGCCGGAAATGCTAAATTATCCGGCTTTTGCTTTTTGGGTTGCAGCAAAATAATAATTTAGCGGGTGCTCAAGATTTTAAGTTTGAACTTTAATGTTTGAATAACAGCGCTCCTACAAGGCATACCCAATTCACGTGTTAATTAGTGATTTAAGGCACTTCATGATGCCGCTATAGTGTTTGTCGTATCGTGCTGAACGCTTGGCTTCATCTTGGGGTATTTCGCGCCCGGCATGATAGCGAAAATTGGGGAATATCATGAGTAATGGGGACGCCATAATCCAAATGCGCAACATCGGCAAAGTCTTTTACGCCGATGAAGTCGAGACCCATGCCTTAGCGGGCGTTCACCTGGATATCAATCAGGGTGAATACGTATCTATTTCGGGCCCATCTGGGTGCGGAAAATCCACCTTATTATCCATTCTTGGCCTGCTCGATAGCCCAAGTTCCGGCCAGTATTTATTAGCGAATAATGCGGTTGAAGCCTTGAATCGAGGCCAGCGTTCCGATATCCGTAATCGCCAAATCGGTTTTATTTTTCAAGCATTTAATTTAATCGGCGATATGACAGTTTTAGAAAATGTCGAGCTGCCGTTGAGTTACCGCAAAGGCGTGTCGTCCAGCGAACGTCGCGAGCGTGCCGTGGCTGCGTTGGAAAAAGTGGATATGGCGCATCGCTTGGGGCATTACCCTGCACAGTTATCGGGCGGCCAGCAGCAACGGGTGGCAGTGGCTCGTGCTTTGGTGGGTGCGCCTGCGGTTTTACTGGCCGATGAACCCACCGGTAATCTCGATTCAAAAAATGGTGAACAAGTGATGCAGCTACTCGATGAGCTACATCGACAGGGCAGTACCATCTGCATGGTGACTCACGATAGCCGATATGCCGATTACGCAACCCGCAAAATCTTTATGTTTGATGGCCGTATTGTCGATGAAGAAACCATGCACCGTTTACGTGCTGAAGAAGATTATCGGCACTTTGATGAACACAAAGGTTTAAGGATTCGTAGTGCCTAAGCTTTTGGTACGCACTCGCTAAGAGAGAGGGCCGCACCCATGCAAGCGCTGCTGTTCGATTTACGCCACACATTACGCTCTTTGCTTAATCAGCCTTTTTTCACTCTAACTACGGTGGTGATGCTGGGCATGGGTTTAGGGCTTGTGCTGTTTATGTTTGGTGCCATTCAGTCTTTAGTTCTGCAAAGCCCTCCCTATCCCAATGCCGATCAGATTGCCCACTTTGGCTTACGTAACTCGGTAACCGGTGAGCGTAATATTCGGGTGGGTGTCAATACTTATCTTGATATTGCTGAATCCCAGCAAAGCCTTGCCCATATCGGCGCTTTTTATAGCGGTACGATTAATCTTAGCGATCAGCAGCGCCCCACTCGTTTTGAAGGAAGTAACGTCACTCACGGCGTTTTTGAAACCTTGGGCATTAACCCGGTGTTGGGGCGGGTGATAAACGAGCAAGATATGCAGGTGGGAGCGCCAGCGGTGGCGGTGCTAGGCTACGATTTATGGCAACAGCGTTACGGTGGCGATGCTTCAGTGATTGGCCGCCCCGTTCGTGTTAACAGCCGAAATGCCACCATTATTGGCGTGATGCCCGAAGGTTTTCGTTTTCCTGAGCGTGAAGATATCTGGATTCCTATGAATCTTGATGTCTTAGACGGCACTAGAAACTCTGCACCTACCGTTGAGGTTATTGGGCGTATAGCCGCTGGTAAATCATCGGCGCAGGCGGAAACTGAATTCCAGGCCTTGCTAGAGCGGGTGAACCAGCAGTATCCGCAAGCACGCCGCGCCGATACCGCCGTGGTGAAGCCACTGGCAGAAAACATGGTGTCAGAGATTTATGCCCGCGTATTGAACATCATGCTGGCTGCGGTTAGTTTGGTCTTGTTGGTGGCATGCGCCAATGTAGCGGGTTTATTGAGCGCCCGGGCGGCCACTAAACAGCGCGAGCGCACGATTCGTAGTGTGATGGGGGCAACCCGTTGGCGCTTATTCTGGGAAGGATTATTAGAAGCGGGTGTCATTACCTGCTTGGCTGCAGCCGTAGGCTTAGTGATCGCAAAGCTGTGCGGTAATTGGTTCATGTCGGCTTTGGCCAGCACCGAGCACCCTCCACCCAGCTGGGCGTTACATTTTCATATTGATGCTTATCTGATTGGCATCACCATTGTGGCGGTGGCGCTAACCACTTTGCTATCGGGTTTTGTTCCTGCTTGGCGTAGTTCGAAAATCCCTGAAAATCAAATCATGCGCGAAGGTGGCCATGGTGCCATTAGCAGTGGTTTAGGGCGCTTAGGCAAGTGTTTAATTGCCATCGAAATTGCGCTGTCTTTGGTTTTACTGGTGAGTGCGGGCTTGGTGATTCGCACTGTGATCCAAATCGAGAATATCGATACCGGTGCCGATGTACACCGCACCTTAACTGGTCGTTTAGCCTTGATGGATCAGCATTATCGTAGTGATGCCCGAGTAACGACCCAATTTCTTGAGCGTTTACAAGAAGACCTAAGCAATGCACCAGGTATTGCCATGGCCACGGTAACCGATACCTTGCCAATGACCAATGTTCGGCGCGGTTGGGTGGCCACTGCCAATATGGATATTGAGGACGAAGATCATCTGCCCATGTCGGTGCCTATTGTGGTGGCAGACAACTATTTTAATTTTTTCCGTATTCCATTGGTGTCGGGGCGAGTGTTTAGTCAGCATGATGATGCTGAATCTGAGTTAGTCATGGTGGTCAGCCAAGATTTGGCTCAACGCCTGTGGCCACAAGAGAGTGCAGAAGGGAAAACGCTTACCATTAAAACCGGCTCGGGAGCTACGGAAACGCGTACCGTTATCGGCGTCGTTGGCGAAGTGGAGTACGACGGCCAAGACCTGGGCTTTGGCAGTGGTAATGTACGTGTGGGTGCTTATTATTTACCGCTAACTCAAAGCAAAGGGCAGTTTTGGAGTGTGGCGATTCATACCTTAAACGAACCCCACACCGTTGCCAGTGTGTTGCGCGATGTGGTGGCACGCCAAGACAGCGATATGCCAGTGTATTGGATCCGCAGTATGGATGATTGGATTGAGATCGCCTCGTTCCGTCATCAACTGTTAGCAACCATCTTTATTGGCTTTGGTATTGTCGCTTTATGTTTAACTGCCTCGGGGTTATACGCTTTGTTGTCTTATACGGTAACTCGTAAAACCCGCGAGATTGGTGTGCACCGCGCTATGGGTGCGCCCACTTGGGTCATTGTTCGAAACATCACGAAAGATAGCTTACTACAGGTGGCGGTGGGCTCCTTTGTGGGCTTAGGTTTATCGATGCTGTTTGCCCAGCTGTTATCTTATGTATTGTTCGATGTTTCACCTTTTGATCCGGTGAGTTTCTTATTGGCGGTCTTGTTCTTTGCCTTGGTGTGTTTAACGGCTTCCATTGTGCCTGCGTTTAAAGCCGTACGTATTACCCCGATGCAGGCATTGCGCTACGAGTAATCGATCAATAAACCATTGCCGTTGGGCGTGTCTATATGGCGTTCAACAAGTATCAGCATCCGATCATCGCCCGGCGGGCAGGGCGTAATACTCGCTACAATAGTGGCGCTTACCATGATGGTTATGGCTTGAACCAAGCACAACCTGCGATTAACGATCTCGTCGATATGCACCAAGATGGATGGGTATCGGCATCTCAATGGCTTAGTGAAGAAACCCAGTGAACGAAACAGTTCTCGTTGCAGATGATCAACCCGATGTACGGCAAGCAATGAAGCTATTGCTGCGCAGCGAAGGTTATCAAGTTGAATTAGCAAAAGATCCCGATGAGGTATTAGCGGTGATGTCCCAAGGGGGAATTGACCTGCTTATGCTCGATCTCAATTACACCCGTGATACCACTTCAGGCCGCGAAGGTTTGGCAGTATTACAAAAACTGCGCGAAAAAGGAGAAGAGCTGCCGGTGGTGGCGATGACCGCCTGGGGAACGGTGGATGTGGCGATGGAAGCCGTGCGTTTGGGCGCTGATGATTTTCTTGAAAAGCCGTGGGAAAACCTACGCCTGCTTAGCATCATAAGAACCCAGCTGGAACGTAGTGCTGCGGTTCGTAGTGAGCAACGCTACCAAGAGCTGGCGAGAATTCGCCAGGATGATAAATCGGGTATTGAAATCATCGCAGAAGCAGAATCGATGCAGCGGGTTTTAGCCATGGCCGGGCAAGTGGCGCCTGCGGTCGCCAGCGTATTGCTGACCGGTGAGAACGGTACCGGAAAAAGTATGATTGCTCAGCAATTACATCATTGGTCGGACCGCGCCGATGGTCCATTAGTGGTGTTGAATATGGGAAGCATTCCCGAGCAGTTATTTGAAAGTGAGATGTTCGGCCATGTGAAAGGTGCATTTACCGATGCACGCGAAGCGCGTCCCGGACGTTTTGAACTTGCCGATAAAGGAACGCTCTTCTTAGACGAAATTGGTAATTTGCCAGCAGCTCAACAAGCTAAATTATTACGCGTTCTCGAAACTGGTAAGTTTGAGCGGGTTGGTGCTTCGCGCACCCAGGAAGTTGATGTGCGAGTGGTCGCCGCGACCAATGCTAATCTTTTAGCAATGGTAGAAGACGGTCGCTTTCGTCGTGACTTGTACTTTCGTTTAAACACCGTAGAAATTCGTGTGCCCGCATTACGCGAACGAAAAGATGATATTTTGTTGTTGGCGCGTAACTTTTTAGCACGTGAGTGCGCGCGTTATAAAAAAACGAATCTGCGCTTAGGCCCCGATGCCTGCCGCACTATGCTGAGCTACCATTGGCCGGGTAATGTACGTGAACTGGCCCACGTGATGGAGCGAGCGGTACTTTTGTGTATGGGCGAAGAAATCAAACCGCAAGATTTAGGTTTGCAAGTACAGGCAGAACAAAGCACAGGGCTGGCAAGCCAATCTGCTGAGGCTTCACCTCATCTCGAAGCGCCAGGCGATATCATTCCTTTAGCACAACTGGAGGAGTCTATGATTAAACGCGCACTTCAGCGCTACGAGGCCAATGTGCAACTGGCGGCCGACGCTTTAGGCTTGAGTCGAAGCGCTTTGTATCGTCGTCTTGAAAAGTACGGTATAGAGCTTTGAAATATCGTATCTCGCTCGAAACCCGCCTAACCCTGTGCATTGCCATTGCGGCTGTGCCGGGCATGGGTTTTTGGGCGTGGTATTTAGTTCATCAACAAGGTGGTCTGGTATCGTGGCTACCTTGGTGTGCCTTGGTTATTGCCATCATCATGCTGATGCGCTACGTGCAATTGGCCGTACTCAGCATGCTGCGTAGTATCAGCAATGTGGCTGAAAGCTTGCGTAAAGGCGATTACACCATTCGTGTGCGCGAAGATTGCACCGGCACTCAAGAAGAAATGGCAGCCGAAATCAATGCGCTGGCCGAAGAACTCTCCAGCCAGCATTTCCAAGAGCGCGAAAGTAAGTTGCTCTTGGGTAAGATCATGGATGAAATTGAGCTGGCAGTTTTAGCATTAGATGTTAGTGGGCGCTTGGTGTTAATGAACCCTGCTGCGGTTCGTTTGTTGGGTGAAGCCACGGCCATTGGGCAATCGGTGCGGCGCTTGGGTTTAGGAAAACTCTTAGATGCCGAGCAAGCCAAGCCGGTGGTTGATTTGGACTTACCCGGCG
The DNA here is from genome assembly GCA_022360675.1 of Lysobacterales bacterium. Lineage (GTDB taxonomy): Bacteria > Pseudomonadota > Gammaproteobacteria > Xanthomonadales > Wenzhouxiangellaceae > JAKSCJ01. The sequence continues at coordinate 6,119 of JAKSCJ010000324.1, read as the reverse complement.
GGCGCGGTCGCTTCAGCGTGCGGCGGCGGCGTTTTCGGATGTCGGGCGAGGCGCATATTCTGTTGGTGTTAGCCGATCTCAGCGCACCCTTGCGTGATGAACAGCAACAGGCTTGGCAACGCTTAGTGCGGGTGTTGGGCCACGAAATCAATAATTCTTTGGCACCTATTAAGTCCATCGCCCAAACCTTGGTAAACCTGGCACGACGCGATGGTGATTCCATTTCCCAAGAAGATACCATCGAGAGCCTGCAATTAATTGCCAGCCGTGCCGATGCCTTAGGGCGCTTCGTGGCGGGTTACGCCACGCTGGCACGCTTACCCGAACCGATGTCGCAGCCGATGTCGTTGGCGGCGTTGAATCAACGGGTGGCTAATCTTGAGACTCGGGTGCCGGTTTCTACCGAGGGCCCGGAGATCGATATCATGGCCGACCCCGATCAGTTGGAACAAGCGCTGATCAACCTGGTACGCAATGCTGTCGACGTGACGCCGCCAGGTGGCGCGGTAGAAATACGCTGGTTAGAAGAGGGCAGCGGTGTACTGGTGGAAGTGCTAGACCGCGGACCAGGGCCACCGGATACCGATAACCTATTCGTACCTTTCTTTACCACTAAGCCTGGCGGAAGTGGCATTGGTTTATTGTTAGCGCGGCGAATTGCCGAGAACCATAGTGGTTGGCTGAATTTGCTTAGCCGTGACGACGGCATTGGCGGTGCGGTGGCGAGATTATGGCTGCCGAAAGTGGCCACTAGTGCCGATTCGGCAGCAGCACCTAAAGAAAACGCGGCGGCAGTAATCACCGCTCAATCAGCCTGATTGAGCTGATTGGATAGTCACTGTTCTTTTATCGTTTATAGCTTGGTCTGGTCGTGGTTAGATGCAGCGCTTTTGAGCGTATCGTTTGCGATTTGCATCAACATCGCTCACGAATCGGTTACTTGATATTTACAACCAGCCTTTCTTGCGCGCCGTTCGTGCTGCTTCTACCCGATTACTGGCGTGTAATTTACTAATGGCTTCAGACAGATAATTACGCACGGTGCCTTCGGCCAAGTGAACACGCTGGGAAATTTCCGATGTGCTTAAACCATCGCCCGCCAAGCGTAAAACTTGGCGCTCGCGGTCGGTGAGTGGGTCATTTTCGCCCCAGGCTTCAGCCGCTAGTTCTGGTGCAATTACCTTGCCACCCGCATAAACTTTTCTAATGGCTTCGGCCAATTCCTGCACTGGCGCATCTTTCAACAAATAGCCGCACACCCCAGCGTCCAACGCACGGCGTAAATACCCTGGGCGAGCGAAGGTGGTTACGATAATCACCTTAGGCGCAGGGTTCATTTTACTGGCGTGTTGGGCTACTTCCAGGCCGCTGAGCTTTGGCATCTCGATATCGGTAATTACCACATCGGGTTGATGAGCTTCGATACCCGCCACCGCTTCGGCACCATCGCTACAGCTCGCGGTGACGATCAAGTCAGATTCCAGTTCCAGCAGCGCACTGAGTGCACCCAACACCATTTGTTGGTCTTCAGCCAGTAATATTTTGATGGTCGTCATGCTTAACAGCGTTCCACGCGGTTGATCTTGCTGGCTATTGTAACGCTATGCGGCGTGATTCCACGGCTGAATTGGGGTGACTTTATGCTCTAGGGGTAAGACGATGCTCAGCACGGCACCTTGTTCGCAATGGATCTCGAGACGGCCGTTGAGCTGCTCAATACGCTCGCGCATACCGCTTAAGCCATTGCCTGGCACAATGCGGCCACCCCGGCCATCGTCTTTGATGACGAGATGAACTTCATCGAGCTCGCGATAAAGTTGGATCGAGCAGTGCTGGGCATGGGCGTGACGCACCACATTGGTGATAGCCTCACGCAAGACCATAGATACCACGGTTTCTAGCGCTGCCGACATACTAACCGGCTCGGCATCGATCTCCACCTTTAAGCCTGCAGCTTTGAGTGTGATTTGTGCATTTTCCAGCTCAATTTCCCAACCGGCGTGGCGATAACCGGTAACGGCTTTACGTACTTCTTGTAATGCGGTTCGACTGACTTTTTCGAGTTCTTTGATTTCTTGTTGCGCGCGTTGTGGGTTGGCTTCAAAGAGGCGGCTAGCCAGTTCTGCTTTAATCGTGATTAACGATAAGCTTTGGCCCAGTAAATCGTGCAAGTCGCGTGCGATACGCTCGCGCTCGGCTACAGCGGCTAGCTTGGACACTTCTTCCTGGCTTAAGCGCAGGCGTGCGTTTTTTCGACCTACTTCACAATAAAAGATATTAGAAATGCCAACTAAGAGTAAAATAAAGCAGGGAATCAACCAATGCAGTAAAGAAGCACCCAGTAAGATGGATTCAATGGCTAAACTGGCGCCAAAAACAGTAATAACCACTAGCGCTGTGGCCGGTGTGCTGATAAATGCGGCTGGCGCAGAAGCATAAATAAAATAAGTGGAAGCGCCGCTGTTAAACGGTAAGGTAATGGCACCGAGCACGGCAATGGCCAGTAGATTGAGTGTTAAAGCTCTGCCGCGACGCCAAAAGCTGCGAAAGTACAGCCATAGAAAGACAGGTAAGCCTGCGATGGTGATAGCCCAGGCCCAGCTTTGCACCGGTTCGGCAAATAATTTGGGCGATAAAAAGCCTAGATACAGCAACCAGATATAGGGCGACCAGCCAATATGGGGATCGTCGGGTAATAGGCGTTGATCGAGCCGTTTGCATAAAGTAATAAAAAACTTCCACATGGATCGCGGTGGCCTGGTTGTGGGTTGAATAGGTCTGATCATACGCTCTCTTTCCCCCGCTTGTTAAGCGCCCTAAATACTGGATTCAGGGCGAGCTGTATTGGCTGTTACTTGTGAATTTATCGAGCGACTTCTCGTAGTGCGTTTAAATCAGCGATCGGAAATCCGTTGATAACCTTTCTTAGCCAAGGCTAAAAACAACACCGTAAAGGCCAGTAAAGCGAACAGATGAATTGTCATGGGGTATCCCTGAGATATACCTAAGACGCCGTAGCACAGTTGTGAGAAATGATAAGGCGGTAAGATCCAAGCGACCTGCTGCAAGCTTTGAGGCAGTAAGAAAATGGGAATCCACAGGCCCGATAAAAAGGCGCTAGGTAAATAGACTAAATTAATGACGGCAGGGGCTGCTTGTGCATTCACCCAAATTCCAATAGCGAGTCCTAAGGCGCAAAACGGTAAAGCACCCAGCAATAAGACTGTAGCTAAAGCGATCCACTGACCAAAGCTGATGCTGAGATCGGTCATGGTTAAGGCAATCACCAATAAGCCATGGATGATGATCAAGCCGAAGATCAAGCTCATGATGATTTTGGCATTGAAATACGCACTCACGGGCATGGCCACCGCGCGTTTTAGGCTCAGCAATCCTTGTTGGCGATCGACCGAAACTGAGACCCCGAAGCCAAATAAGGCCGGGCCAATAACACCAAAGCAGGCGTAACTCACCATCAAATACGCCGCGTGCCCGCCACCTTTGTTGAACAACACGCCGAAGAATGTATAAAACATCCATGGGAACAGCAGACTGGGTAACACGAACATGGGCATACGGGCGCTGCGACGCAGCTCGTTTAGTGCCTCATAGGCTTGGGCGCGCCAATTGATACCAGGTTTTGAGTGTTGCTGTGTGGCACTGTTCATGCGGATGCCTCCTGGGTTTTTGCTTGATTAACCTTAGTTTCGCCAGCGTTTTGGCTGTTGGTCAGGGCCAAGAAGGCTTGCTCTAATCCTGCACCCGAAACTTCTAAGTCGCTGAGCTGATCGTCGGTCTGCAATAACGCTCGTACGACTGCTTCGGCGTTGTGGGTATCGATACGTAATTGATAACGGACCGAACCCTCATGGGGCACGATATCGTGCTGGATTGCCGCCACTTCTGGATCTCGCGCTAGCTTCTCCAGCAGTAGATGTTGAGCGGGTAAGTGAGTAGTGCAGCGAACCTGCTTGAGCTCAATATGACTCTTAATAGCCTGGGGCGCGCCATCGGCGATGATTTGACCTTGGTTCATCACCACAATGCGATGAGCCAGTTGGTCGGCTTCTTCCAAATAGTGGGTGGTAAGCACCACGGTGCGGCCTTGCTCGGCGCATTGGCGAATTTGTGACCACAACTGTTGGCGTGATTGAATATCGAGCCCGGTGGTGGGTTCATCTAAGAAGATCAGTTCAGGATCGCCAGCCAAGGCCAGTGCGAACTGAACCCGACGTTTTTCTCCGCCCGATAATTTGCCGTAACGGCGGCTTTTTAAGTGCGTTAAGCCCGCGCGCTGTAATAACTCAGTTAAACCTAAAGGTGCAGGGTAATACTGACGAAATAGCTGAATTAACTCGGCAACACTGAGATTCTCGGCCAATTCGGCGTGTTGTAAAACCACGCCCAAGCGCAATTTTGCCGCCATTGATCCCGGCGCTTCGCCAAGCACTTGGGCACGACCCGTATTGGCTTTGGTCAACCCCAAAAGGATGTTGATCAAGCTGGTTTTACCGGCGCCATTGGGCCCTAAAATGGCAATAATTTGCCCTTTGGGAATGCTGAGCTGGAGCTGTTTGAGCACTTCCACCTTACCGTAGCTCAGATCAACCGCTTCGACCTGAATAGCGGGGATATCCGTATGCTGTGGGTTTTTGCCCTGAACTGAGGCGATGTTGCCCGATGTGCTGTGAGCTGGTGCGCCTTCGCCAAGATTGGACTGATTGGGCTTGGATTGAATGACCGTGTTCATCCCCATTCACCTTTTTAGACGATATGGGAATATTGTGCACTTGGGTGCTTTGAGGGGGCAGTGGCGCTTATCAGCGATGTGCGATGACAAATGTCACCCAGTAGCGAGGGCGCTTGGTCTCTTAAAAAATAGAAGTAAATGGATTCACTGCAACAACAGCCCGCATCGTGGCGGGCTGTTGTTGCTCAAGCATTGCTTGCCAAAGCCCGGCGTGGGCTCATCAGGCCAAACGAGCTTTAGCGGCCTTTGAACTCGGCTTTACGCTTTTCTAAGAATGCGGTGGTGCCTTCTTTCATGTCTTCGGTGGCGCAGCAAAGCGCGAACAAATTCACTTCCAGATTTAAAGCCGCTTCCATATTGAGATCAGCACCCTGGTTTACCGCTTGCAGAATATGGCTGACGGCGATGGGCGCTAACTGTGCCAGTTTTTCGGCCCAGTTCAGCGCTTCAGTTTCCAGTTCGTCGGCACCCGCCAAGCGATGCACCAAACCTAAGGCGTAGGCACGCTCGGCACCAATAGGGTCGCCAGCCAGCATCAAATTGAGCGCGGCGCTGCGGCCAATGTAACGAGCCAAGCGCTGAGTTCCGCCAAAGCCAGGAATAATGCCCAGCTTAATTTCGGGTAAGCCCACTTTGGCCGTGTCGGCGGCGATGCGTAAATGGCAGGCCATGGCGAGCTCTAATCCGCCGCCCAGAGCAAAACCATTGATAGCCGCGATAACGGGCTTATGGAAATGCTGAATCTTGTTCATCAAGGCATGGCCGTGGCCGGCAAAATCTTGGGCCTGGCTGGGGCTTAATGATTGAATTTCGCTGATGTCAGCACCGGCAACAAAGGCTTTGTCGCCGCTGCCGGTTAAAACGACCACACGGGTTTCTGCATCACTGGCCGCGGCATCAAAAGCGTGATGAAGCTCGGTCAAAGTGGCGTGGTTGAGTGCATTCAGTTTGTCGGGGCGGTTAACAAAAATACGTTGCACCGCACCATGCTGGGAAATTTTGAGGTTTTCGTAGCTGCTCATGATGCAAATCCGTGAGGGCAAAGAATCTATTATCCTGGCCTTCAGCCTGAAGAGCTAGTCTAAGAGCCAATTTGCTCGCAATGCATGATTGGGGCTGAGACTGAGGTGGCAATGTTGAAGCGAACAGTGTGGTTAAAGTGTGCGACTCTAACGAATAGATCGATATTTTGAGGCACAAAAAAGCGCGATGAGTGACAACACTCATCACGCGCTTTTGATACTGGATTCGGCACACTGGTCATTGTGCCGAATCCAGTTGAAGTTATCGTTTGCTTACGTTAACGAAACGCGGCGCGGCGTTACACGAAACGATACGCAACGATAGCACCAATACCGGCGATAATGAT
>JAKSCJ010000129.1 GCA_022360675.1 Lysobacterales bacterium | reverse complement strand
GAAGAAGCCAGCTTCATCGTGGTGGCCAGTGGCGACGATTTCGTTGAGTTTCCCACCAGCCAAGATCATAAACGAGTGGGTGAAGGCGATACGGGCCCTAATACCGGCGGCATGGGCGCTTATAGTCCCGCGCCGGTGGTCACTGCGGCCATTCGTCAGCGCGTTATCGAGACTGTCATTCAACCCACTCTGGCTGGCCTGGCGGCCGAAGGCACGCCTTTTACCGGCTTTTTATATGCAGGCCTGATGATTAATGCGGCTGGCGAAGCTAAGGTTTTGGAATACAACTGCCGCATGGGCGATCCTGAAACCCAACCTTTATTATTGCGCCTGAAAAGCGATTTAGTTGCCATGCTGATGGCAGCGCTGGAGGGCAACCTGGGCGAGTATCAAGCTGAGTGGGATGCGCGTCATTCTATGGGTGTGGTGCTGGCGGCTGAAGGTTATCCCGGCGCTTACCCCAAGGGCATGCCCGTACAAGGTTTAGAACAAGCACCACCTGAAGGCGCGAAGGTTTTTCATGCCGGAACCCAACTAGTAGACGCGCAAGTGCTAACCAGTGGTGGCCGGGTATTTGCTGCCTGTGCCTTGGGTGAAGATTTAGCCGCCGCGCGCCAGCGAGCCTATGCGTTGGCGGATACCGTACAGTTCGATCAAGCCTTTCTGCGTCGTGATATTGGGCACCGCGCATTGCACAAGGCCGAAGAAAAATAAGGGCGTAAATGGACGTTTCGCATCTGATTGAGGGGCTGAATAAAGCTCAACGAGAGGCGGTCACCTGTAGTGATCGCCATGCCATGGTATTAGCCGGTGCTGGTAGCGGTAAAACTCGCGTTTTGGTGCATCGCCTGGCGTGGTTGATTCAAGTAGAACACGCGCATCCCTTGTCGATTATGGCGGTGACCTTCACCAATAAAGCTGCCGGTGAGATGCGTGCGCGGGCACAAGATTTATTGAATACACCAACCCGTGGCTTGTGGGTGGGTACTTTCCACGGTATCGCCCATCGTCTGTTGCGATCGCACCATGAAGAAGCAGGCTTACCCGAAACCTTCCAAATTCTCGATAGCGACGATCAACAACGCTTAGTTAAGCGTGTGATCCGTGATATGGGCATGGACGAAAACCAATGGCCGCCGCGCCAGGCCCAGTGGATGATCAACAACTGGAAGGACGAAGGCAAACGCCCGCAAGGTATCGCCCACGATAACAATCCCATCACCATGGGATGGCGCAATATTTACGCCGCCTACGAAGATCAATGCCAGCGCAATGGCGTGGTGGACTTTGCCGAGCTACTGCTGCGCGCCCACGAACTCTGGACCCAGCATCCACAGCTGCTCGATCACTATCGCAACCGCATTAAGCATTTATTGGTGGACGAATTCCAAGACACCAATAGCGTGCAATACGCCTGGCTGAAGACCCTGGCGGGTGACTCAGGTCGTTTGTTTGTGGTGGGTGATGATGATCAATCCATTTACGGTTGGCGTGGTGCGCGGGTGGAAAACTTGCGTGATTTCGTCAAAGACTACCAGCCCGCCACCATTCGTTTAGAGCAAAACTATCGCTCCAGCGGCAATATTTTGGCCGCCGCTAACGCAGTGATCGCCAATAATCCATCGCGTATGGGCAAAAAGCTGTGGACGGAAGACGGCGAAGGCTCCTTGCTGCAAGTCTACGCCGCCTACAACGACTTGGACGAAGCCGACTACACCGTAGGTCGTATTCGCCGCTGGCGCGATGAAGGTCGTTCTCTAGCCGAGAGTGCGGTGTTGTACCGCTCGAATGCGCAATCGCGTTTGTACGAGCAAGCCTTGATGCGCGAGGCCATTCCGTATCGAGTCTATGGCGGGCAACGCTTCTTCGAGCGGGCTGAGGTGAAAGATGCCCTGGCCTATTTGCGCCTGTTGCACAATCGCCACGACGACCCGGCCTTTGAGCGTGTGGTGAACACACCGAACCGTGGCATTGGTGATCGTAGTGTCGAACAAATGCGCTTTATCGCCCGTGAGCAAGGTGTGTCTTTGTGGCAGGCGGCGGTGCAAATGACCGAAAGCAACGACACCACGCCGCGTACGCGCAATGCCGTGGCGGCTTTTGTGCAGCTCATTAATCAGCTTGCCGAAGACCTTACCCCTGCCGAGCTAGGTGTACAAATGCGCCTGGTCATTGAAGGCAGTGACTTAGAAACCCATTACGCCAAAGAATCGCGCGAGCGTTTCGAAGCGCGTCAAGACAACTTAAAAGAGTTGGTGCGCGCGGCTGAAACCTTCATGATGACTCCCGAAGATGTGGACGCCGGACTGACGCCGGTGGCGGCTTTCTTGGCCCAGGCCGCGCTGGAAGCGGGTGATTCCCAAGCACAAAACTATGAAGACTGCGTACAGTTAATGACCTTACATACCGCCAAAGGCTTGGAGTTTCCTTTGGTCTTTTTGGCCGGTATGGAAGAAGGTATGTTCCCCCATCAGCGCTCGGCGGAAGACCCTACGCGCTTAGAGGAAGAGCGCCGTTTGTGCTACGTGGGCATGACCCGTGCGCGTGAAGAGCTGTATCTCACCTATGCCGAATCACGTCGCATTCACGGTACCGATCACTACGGCCGGCCATCGCGCTTTTTGCGTGAAGTGCCGCCCGAGCTCTTAGAAGAAATTCGGCCGACGTCTAATTATTCGACGCCCTATGTGGCGGCCAAGCCCAGCCAACGCGTGCACGACGATGTACCGTTTCAGCTAGGGCAAGCGGTCACCCATGCCAAGTTTGGTGAAGGCGTGGTGCTACAAATGGAAGGTTCAGGCCCTAATATGCGGATTCATGTGAATTTCTCAGATGCAGGCCCCAAGTGGTTGGTGATGGCCTATGCCAATTTGGAGAAGTTATGAGTCAGCCAGTATCTTCGCCCTCCGTTTTACCATTAGCGCTACAAGAGCGGCGTATTGAGGTGCCTGGCTTGGAGTTAGCGGCGCTCACCGCCAATCTCGAACCAGCGCAGCAAGGGCCTACACCGCATAAGCCCATCTTGTTATTGCATGGCTGGATGGACAATGCGGCCTCTTTTTTGCCCTTAATGCCGTATTTGGCCAAGCACCCTATGGTGGCCTTAGAACACGCAGGTCACGGCCATTCGCAGCATCGCCCACCGGGCCGTTGGTATCACCTGATGGATTACGTGGCCGACGCCTTGGCCGCGGTGGACGCCTTGGGCTGGGATGAGTTTTATCTGATTGGCCACTCTTTGGGCGGTGCCGTTTCTACTTTGGTGACCGCCGCCATTCCTGAGCGGGTGAAGTCGCTGGTGGTTATCGAAGGCTTAGGTCCGTTGGCTGGCGAAGGTAAAGATATTTGCCAGCGCTTGCAGCGCTCGTGGAAGCAATTGCGCGATATCGACCCCGAGCGTTTGCGGCGCTACGAAACCGTAGATGAAGCGGTACAAGCGCGGGTGCGTAAAAATCATATCAACGAGGCGCCAGCCCGGGCTTTGGTGGAGCGTGGCCTACAACGCGATGGCGAGCATTGGATTTGGCGTACCGATCCACGCTTGAATATCACTACGCCCTATCGCTTTGACGAAGATCAGATTCAGCATTTAATGCGTGGTATTGAATGTTCGTGTTTGTCTTTGTTATCGGACCCACCCACACCCTTATTACCCCTGGACGATTTCCGCCAGCGTTTGGCCGCGCTTCCTCAAGGTCGTATGGCGCAATTGCCTGGCGGGCATCATTTACATATGAATTATCCCGCTGAACTGGCGGCACTAATTCTCGAACACTTTAACGGAGGCTCCGACCCCTCATGAGTCATTTATCCGATAAATCCATCGCGCCCCGCGAGCGTTTGATGTTCGCTTTAGATGTTCCCGATCTCGCCCAGGCCCAAACGCTGGTGCGCACTTTGGGTGACGAGGTGCAGTTTTATAAATTGGGTTTAGAGTTCTTTCTGAGCGGCGCGTATTTTGAACTGGCCGCTGAATTGAAAGATGCGGGTAAGAAAATTTTTGCCGATCTCAAGTTATTCGATGTGCCCAACACGGTGGCCAGCGCGGTGAAACAACTGGTGCGCCACGAGGTGGATTTATGCACTGTGCATGGTAACGATGGCATGCTGAAGGCGGCGGTGGAAGCGGCTGCGGGTTCGCGTACGGGGATTTTATCGGTCACCGCGCTGACCAGCTTGGATCAAGGCGACCTGACAGATCTGGGCTTCCAATGCGATGCCCAAACACTGGTGTTGTCGCGGGCGCGGCGGGCGCTGGAAATTGGCTGTGCCGGTGTGGTGTCGTCGGGTTTGGAAGTGGCCGAGCTGCGCCAACAAGTGGGCGATAAGCTGCTGGCTGTATGTCCGGGAATTCGCCCTGTGCAGAAAAAAAAAAAAAAAAAACGCACCGTGGGTGTGAGCGAAGCCTTTCACAACGGTGCCGACTACATCGTGGTGGGCCGCCCTATTCGCGCTGCTGCCGATCCACGCGCTGCTGCCGCCGCGATTCAAACAGAAATTGCGCAGGTCTTCAGCTAAGCCAGCTTCAGCGGCTGTGCCGAGCCTGGGTGGGCTGGGGCGGTTTTGTTGGGTACCGCTTTGACAGATCACTGCCACCGCTGGGTGCGATGGCAGTGATCCGTGCATGTTGGCTATGGCCTAATGAAGCTTAAACGCTAAATCAGGACTGGGGGGCGGTGTGTTCGCCAAGAAACTCCAACAGGCGGCCATAGAACTTCGCCCGATTCTCTTCCTGATACACGCCATGACCTTCACGCTCGAAGGCCATCCACTCCACCGATTTATTGGCTTGTTTTAAGGCATCGCGCATGGCCTCACCATGGGCGATGGGTACCCGTCGATCCTCGCCACCGTGAACCAGTAAAACGGGCACCTGGATTTTATCCACCTGGTGCACCGGCGAGCGTTCTTTCATCAACTGGCGATCTTCGCCCAAAACCTGCTTTAAGTAAGCTTCGCCGCTGCGGCCGATCAAGATATCGCCCTTATCGAACATCAACGGCAGATCGTATACCCCGGCCAGACCAATGGCGCAGCGATACAAATCGGGCTCACGTACCACGCCCATCAGTGCTGCATAACCGCCGTAACTGCCACCAAAAATACATAGGCGTTGCGCATCGGCGATGCCTTGCTCGACGGCCCAGCGTGTGGCTGTGGTCACGTCGTCCTGCATTTTGCCGCCCCATTCCAGATGCCCGGCTTCTAAAAAGCGATTGCCATAACCGCCACTACCACGGAAATTCACCTGTAGTACCGCGTAGCCATGGTGGGCGAGGAGCTGAATTTCGCTGTCGTAACCCCACACATCGAGTACGCCGTGGGGACCACCATGGGGCAATACGACCATGGGAAATGGACCCTCGCCTTCAGGTTTGGTGATGAAACCGTGCAGTGTTAGGCCGTCGTCGGTGTTTAAGCTGAAAGGCTCGCTGGGGCGCAGACGCCGTGGATCGACCCAGGAGTTGGCCGCCATGATGAACGACGCTTTATTGGTTTCGGTGTTAAACAGAAAAAACTCGCCCGGATTGGTATCGCTGTGTACAAAAATCACCGCTTCGGATAAATCTTCGGTCAAGCTGGTGATTTCCACCGCTTGCCCTTTGAAGGCATTAACCAAGGTGCGATGTAAGCGTGCCAACTTGCTGTTGGGGTTTTTTAAATAGTCGTAACTGGCCTTGCCAGCGCTTGTGCGTACAAAAACGGGCTCTTGGCTTAAGGGATGGCTATAGCGCTGGAAATAATCGTGGGCAGGTTCGTGGTAGAGGGTTTCAACCGTGCCGGTTTCCACATTAATGCGGCTAATGGCATCGGTTTTTTGCTCGCCCTGCGTGCTGCTGACATACAGCAAATTACTGTCTTGATTAAACGCCATCGGGTACACCGTGCCGCTTAAATCGGTAGCGGCAGTGAAATCGCTCCAGGTTTTTTCGTCGGGGTCATAACTTTTAATCTGGGTTTTGCCCTCTTTATTTCTGCCAATATTAAAGCGCAGTTCGCCTTCGTTATCGGCAATGGCGCGTGATGCGGGCAGTGGCAGGCGCTCTAGTGGACGTTGGCGGCCATCGTAAACATTCAGGCGCACCACTTCAGGTAAGGCGTCGGGATTGGTATAGGCGTAGCCATTGACCACTTTCCATGGATACACGGTGATCAGAATATATTTCTCATCATCGGGCATGAGGCTGATAATCTCGTGATCGCCAATGGTGCGCTTTTTGCGCTGTAATTTACTGGCGCGTTCATTAATTGCACCCTGGCCGAAAATGATTTCGTGACGGCTGCTATCGCGGTTAACGCCGTATAATTCTCCGGTGCTAGAGGGTTGATCGGCGTAACCGAAGTCTTTGGTCAGGGTATACACCACGCGTTCGTCGTTTACCCAGGTGACTTCTAAAATATCGCCGTCGTTCAACGGTCGGGCGCCACCGGTTACTTTCATGTCTTTACGACGAATAAAGGCGAGAACCACCTGGCCTTCTTGGCGTACGCGCACCGCAAAATACTCGCCATCGGGCGAAATTTTGACGTTTTGGTTATCGCCATGTTTTATGAAGTATTCCAGTGGGAGCGTTTCTGCCCCAACCGCCTGAAGACAAAGCAAGCCGAGCACAAAGGCAAAACTGGCAATTTTCCGCATTCTTTCTTACCCTGTTTGTTATAAAAAACAATAACCTATAACTTTTGTTTGAAGGGTTTGCATAAGTTTTTCGGTTAAGTTATTATTATCGCCATAAAGATAACGCCCAAACGTACCTGTGACCTAAAAATAACAATACCTCTAAAAATAAAAATACATGTGATCTTCTCAAAGTGATTTTGGATGATCGGAGCCGGTATACCCGGCTCTTATTTTTTGTATCTGATTGCTGAATATTTGCCGAATTCCTACACAATCCCTAAGCATAATATTAACATTTGCCTGCTTTATACCTGGGCATGAAGTGCTCGTACCCGCTTTGTTTAAAGCGATTTGAGACGAATCGTTGATTTTTACTTTGTCACAACTGATCCCCACAGATGAGCCGCCTGGGGCTTACTTGCTAGAATAGTGATCCACCTTAGGTCTGGTTAACTGATGACCAAAATTGTTTCTCATCAAAACGATTTGTCCTTGCTTACCCGTATGCTGCTACCGGTTTTGCGCTGGTTTATTAAGCTGCTGGTGAAAGCACGGACCCTGCCGCAACCCATCGACGAACTCAATATTCGCCGCGATACCCCGGTGCTCTATATCTTAGAAGCCTATGGCTTAGCGTCGTTATTGGTTTTGGAGCGCGAATGTGAGCAACTGGGCCTGCCCTCGCCGTTAAAAGGCATGCGCTTTGGCAGTGCACAAACCGCTCGCAGCTATGGCGCAGTGCGGCGGTATGGTGGTGTGTTCTTGCAGCGCTTAAAAGCTCGTCGCAGCTCGGAGATTCTCAAAGAGCTGGTGAAAGAGTTTGATGTCGAGAGCGAGCAAGACTTACAGATTATTCCGGTGACCGTCCTTATCGGGCGCGCACCCGATAAAGAAACCAACCTTACCAAGGTGTTGTTTTCCGAGAACTGGGAGCTGGCCAGCCGTTTACGCCGCCTGCTGAGTATTGTGATTAACGGCCGCGCCACCTTTGTCCAGTTTGGTGAGCCCATCAGCATGGCTCAAGTAGCAGCCGAAGGCGTACAAGGCGAGCGCTTATTGCGCCGTATGATGCGCACTTTGCGTACCCATTTTCGTCGTGTGCGTACCGCAGCGATTGGTCCCGATCGTTCCCACCGCCGTACGTTGGTGGCAAATATTGTAGATAGCGATAGCGTTAGCCAAGCCATCGCAGCCCAAGCCAAGCGCGAACAGGTAGACCCGGCCGAGGCCAAAAAAGAAGCTGAAAAATATGCTCTGGAAATCGCGGCCGATTACTCCTACACGGTGGTGCGCAGTTTAGAAATTTTACTGAGCTGGTTTTGGAACCGGATTTACCGGGGCGTGGATGTTCATCATTTCAACCAGTTCCAACGCGTGGCACCCAGTCATGAGGTGATTTACGTTCCTTGTCACCGTAGCCATATCGACTACCTGCTGCTGTCATTTTTGCTGTATCAGCGCGGCTTTGTGCCGCCGCATATCGCTGCCGGTATTAATCTGAATTTACCGGTGGTGGGGCCTTTGTTACGTCGTGGTGGCGCGTTTTTCTTGCGCCGCACCTTCCGTTCGCAACCCTTGTATGCCGCCGTCTTTAGTGAATACGTCGGAACGCTGCTCGATAAAGGCGTGCATATCGAGTACTTCATTGAAGGCACACGCAGCCGTACAGGCCGCCTGTTGCCGCCGCGCTTGGGCATGTTGGCCATGACTGTGCGCGCATACTTGCAAGACCCGCAACGCCCTGTGATGTTTCAGCCGGTGTACGTAGGTTACGAGCGCTTGGTGGAAAGCAATGCCTATACCAAAGAGCTGAAAGGCCAGGCCAAGAAAAAAGAATCGATTTGGGATTTATTCAGCGTCTTCAGTATCTTGCGCCGTAACTACGGCCAAGTGCATGTCAGCTTTGGCGAGCCTTTATTCCTTGACGAGAAGCTGGCCGAGCATAATCCCCAATGGCGCGAAGAAATCCAAGAAAAAACCAAGCCCAACTGGGTATCGGGTTTGGTGGATGATCTGGGTCAGCAGATCATGGTGAATATCAACCGCAGTGTGGCGGTGAATCCGGTGAATTTACTCACCACCGCCTTAATGGCCACGCGCATGCGTGCCATGGACGAAGCAGATTTACGCGATGTGCTGGGTTTGTATCAGCGCTTAATTCCTCAGCTGGACTATGGCGATCACGTGACCACCACCGATATGCCTGCTGAAGAACAGATTCAGTATGGTTTAGATCTCAAGGTGCTCGAGCGTCGCGAGCATCCTTTGGGTGATGTGATTCGGCTCATGCCGCGTAAGGTGGTGCGGTTAACCTATTTCCGCAATAACACCGCACATTTATTTGCTGTGCCCTCTTTGCTGGCATCGTGCTTCCTTAATACGGCCTTGGTGCGTTGGTCGCGCTTACGTGAAATGACGCGTGCCATTTATCCGTTCTTGCAAAACGAGCTGTTCCTGCCGTGGCCTGCTGAAGAACTGGATGCCGTGGTCGACCACCATGTACGCGTGTTGGTGAATCAAGGCTTATTGCGTGAAACCGAAGATGGTACCGCGCTGGTGCGCGCAGCAGGTGGTTCGCAGCGCGCGTTTCAGTTGCGTATTTTGGCGCGCTCTTTGCTGCAAACGCTGGAGCGTTACTACATTACCTTTGCGGTGCTGGACAAATACGGTTCGGGCGAGTTGAGCCGGGGTGAGTTGGAGAAACTCTGTACGCAAACCGCTGAACGTATTTCTATGTTGCTGGAATACGAAACGCCGGAGTTTTTCGATCGCACCTTGTTTAGGCAGTTTATCGACAGCTTGCAGGCCGGTGGCTTACTCAGTAAAGATCAGGAAAATCGCTTGGTCTTCGATGAACGTTTGGGGCAATTTGCCACCGACGCCAAGCTCATTTTGAGCAAAGAAGTGCGTCATAGCATTCTGCAAATGACTTCGCGTGCGGCCCAGCAGGACGAAGAACTAGCACTCATTGAGGCAAGCACACCTGCGGTACCCGCGATTAAGTCGGCAACACAGCTGGCAGCCGAACGCACTGAGGGTGACTCAGTGGCAGCGAATGCAGAGCAAGCAGCCTCAACGGCCAGTACTGATACCGCCGAGGAAGCGCCGCGCGATGCGGCCAACTCTTAAAAGTTATTGGTTTAAAGTTGTTGGCTGGCAAATGTGGTTGTCGGCAGATTTCGTTATCGGTTAAGGGGCCTGATTTGTTTAAATCAGGCCTTTTTGCGATCTCAAGGGCGCTGAAATCGGGCTCTTTTTCGAGATTGACCCCGTAATTTCTTCTGAAGGAGCGATTCCCTCAGGCATCGAGATCAGGAATAATCTTACTTTCCCAGTAAATGATTTGATCTTTCAGACGTAACTTGCGACGCTTCAGTCGAGTTAAAGTGAGCTGATCGGCGCCGGGGGCGCTGGTGAGATCAATGATGAGCTCATCTAACTTGCGGTGCTCTGAACGCAGCTCAAGCAGGGTCTCGGCAATTTGTTCTGGATTCGTCGTCACGCGTTGACTCGAGTCATAATCCGTTAAACTTTCAGATTATCACATTCCACAGGGTTTCCGGCCGATAAGTATGGTCACAAGCTCCAATAAATCCATTCCGCTAAATGTTGTTCCCAGCCATAGCAGCGCAACTGCCAGTACGGTGCCGTCTGAACTCCAGACTGAGGCCGGGCAAACCGGGCGTAATGAGCAAAAACAGCGTTATAACCTAGCGAAGCTGGCCAAGCGATTACGTCGCCAAGTGGGCCAGGCGATCGAAGATTTTCGCATGATCGAAGAGGGCGACCGGGTCATGGTTTGCCTGTCGGGCGGCAAAGATTCTTACGCCATGCTGGACTTGCTGCTCAGTTTGCAGCGCAAAGCGCCGGTTAACTTTGAGCTGGTGGCCGTTAATTTAGATCAAAAACAACCCGGCTTTCCCGAGCATATTCTGCCCGAATATCTCGAATCCATTGGCGTGCCGTTCCATATTTTGGAGCAAGACACCTACAGCGTGGTGCAGCGGGTAGTGCCTGAAGGAAAAACCACCTGCGCGTTATGTTCGCGTTTGCGGCGCGGTAGCTTGTATACCTTTGCCGCAGAGCAAGGTTTTACCAAAATTGCTCTAGGCCACCATCGCGACGATATGGTGGAAACGCTGTTTTTAAACATGTTCTACGGTAGCCGCTTAAAATCGATGCCGCCTAAGCTGCGTAGCGATGACGGCCGTCATGTAGTGATTCGCCCACTGGCTTATTGCCGTGAACGTGATTTGGAAAACTACGCCGAGGCTAAAGCGTTTCCGATTATTCCGTGTAATTTATGTGGTTCGCAGCCCAATCTGCAGCGCCAAGTCATCAAGCAAATGCTGCAAGAATGGGAGCGCAAGCACCCAGGGCGAGTGGAGAATATCTTCCGCGCCATGGCCAATATCACGCCTTCGCATTTGCTCGATCGTGAGTTGTTCGACTTCGCCGCTTTAGGTCAAGACGGCAACACACCGGTGGCAGCGCAAGATTCGTGGCTGATGCCCAAAAACGGCGCTTCAGATTCAGCATTGCCTGTCGGTGATAAGCCCGACAACACGAATAACACGGCTAAGCCGTCGTCATTAAATTCGGGTGTGGCTGAAAACTAGCAGCCGCCAAGAAAACGAATGCCACTATCCGCTTAACGTTGTCCGCTTAAGGTGGTTTGCGGATAGGGAATGCGCTTAAACAATAACTATGCTCAGACTTTGCCAAAGGAGAACACCATGAAACGTCGCCAGCTTGTGCAAGGAGCCGCTGCCTTGGGGGCATTGTCGGTGGCTGCGTGCAGTTCGTCGAATTCGCCATCACAAAGCCAATCCCCAAGCTCAAACGAACGTTTCCGCTGGAAAATGGTGACCACCTGGCCAAAGGACTTTCCTGGCATGGGCACCGGCGCGAACCGCTTAGCCGAACGCATCACCCGTATGAGCGGTGGCCGCTTAACGGTGACGGTTTATGGCGCCAATGAATTAGTGCCTCCTTTCGAAGCTTTTGATGCGGTGGCCAGTGGCACTGCAGAGATGGCGCACAGCGCTGCTTATTACTGGAAAGGTAAAGCACAGGCGGCACAGTTTTTTGGCGGTGTGCCCTTTGGGATGAGCGCCATCGAGCTGAACGGCTGGTTGTATTACGGCGGTGGTTTGGCGTTATGGGAAGAAGTCTATGCACCCTTCGGTGTGCTGCCCTTCCCCGCCGGTAACACCGGTGTGCAAATGGGCGGTTGGTTTAATCGCGAAATTAATAGTGTCGACGACTTACGCGGCCTGAAGATGCGTATTCCCGGTTTAGGTGGCGAAGTGCTACAAAAAGTGGGTGGCTTAGCGGTGAACATTCCGGGTGCCGAGATCTTCACCGCACTTAAAACCGGCACCATTGATGCGACCGAGTGGGTGGGGCCTTGGAATGATTTGTCCTTTGGTCTGCATCAAGCCGCTAAATACTATTACACCCCCGGTTGGCACGAGCCTGGCACCCCTTTGGAATGCATTGTGAATGCACAAGCTTTTGCAGCACTACCTGAGGATCTGCAAGAGATTGTGCGGGTGGCCTGCCAAGCCATCTACTTGGATATGTATGCCGAATACACACTGCGTAACCAAGATGCCTTACGCAGCTTGGTTGATGAACATGGTGTTGAGTTAAAGACTTTCCCCACGGAAGTGATTGAAGTATTACGCACGGCCAGCGAAGAAGTCATTAGTGGCATTGCCGCACAAGATGAAATGTCGGCACGGGTTTACGATTCATACCGTGCTTTCTTGGATAAAGCACGTTGGTGGACGGCGAACTCCGAGCAAACCTATCTACGCTTAAGAACCCCAGCCTAAGCGTATCGATCAACAAACCGCGTCGATCAATAACACGTTTTGGAACTGAAAAAAGAACACCGGACCCAACTTGGGTCCGGTGTTCTATTGAAGATCTTCGAGGTTGGTGTGTTATTGATTATTGTGCGCAGAAATCGGTATCGATTGTGCGCTCAAGAATCATCACTTCACCGTCGATGGTGTCTTGATATAAAGCAACATGTGCCTGACCACATAAAAGCTCAACATCGGCTTCGCCCCAAGAAGCAACTAAGTTGTACGTGGGAGCGCCCGTGCCGCCTTCGTTTTCGTTAATGCACTCGTTGCCACAACCCGGCACGCCCGAGCCGTTGCCCGCCTCGCTGGGAATCAAGCCATCGATGGGCAATGTGCCCATGTTTTCTGAGAAATGTGTGCTCCCCTGTAATACGATATCCTCTAATTGCACACTGACAATCACGCGGTTTTCGTCAGATACAGACAATTGAATGTTTGATTCTTCAGCGCTGGCGGTACCACCAGACAACACACCAAACATCATTGCTGCTGCTATTAATTTAGACATTTTCATCAGTAATTTCCCCTATTTTTAAGTGACAGGTAAAGCAGCCTGTCTTACTGCTTGTTGTTGGGTTATTCATTGGGCATGCCTTCCCAGTAGTAATAACCCACACCGATCATGCAAGCGTCGTCGCCTGCATTCATGGTTTCGTGTTCCCTGAGTAACGAAGCAGTTTCACTCTTCTGCCCATTGAGAACTTCTTGTAACTGTTGATTCACCAGTTGTGCTTTGTGTTTCGATAGTCTGACCGAGTAGGTATAGCGTTCCAACCACCGTTGTTCATGATTGTCAAAATTGGCAAGATTGTGGCGAATGGTATGCACCAATGTGGTTATCGAAAAACAAGCGCTTGCTAACATGTCGTTTTGCTTGTCTTCAACCATGCGCCAATCAGGGCTAATTAAACGCACCCAATGCTCGTTAACCACTTCCACATTACCGTTGTTGGTTAAACGCTCTAATACGGTTTGTGGTGTAACACCACGGCCAACAACGGCACTAATTAAACCTTGAAAGGTGCCGCTATAACCGTATATGGGTAAGTCTCTTGGTCGACCACTTTGTGGATCGCGTAAGTTAGGATCTCTGGCCCAACGGTGCAGTAACATAGCTTCGGTGGAGATATCGGTTTCTGTACATTGAATGGGCCGATCTAATAACTTCTTTACTTGTCGGCTATCTAGGCCGGTGTAAAAAGTAAGTTGCGATAAAGTAACTTTGCCACCCGGGTTCTCACGTTGAAGTTTGCAATACCATCGATCAACTAAGATTCGTTTATATAAATCGTTCAGAACAGGACCGCTCATAAACTCAATGAGTAAATCGATAATGCAACCGAGAATTTTGGTCGCGGCATAAATCGTTTTTTCGGAACGGGCTGAGGTAATTGGTTGTTTAAGTGCATCTGATTCCATGAAGAAATTCCCCTTGTTTTTTCCCTTAAATGGGTAATAAATGACTCAGGCAGTACAGGCACTCATACGTGGTTTATTCGCGCTGTGTGTTGCCGTTGTTTTCCCTAAGCTTTAATGCCAAAAGCTGTGGAGAAACTGCTGGGTCATTGCCCTATCGATTGATCAGCACTGCGTTGCAAGGGGAGAATTAGCATCGTGCAAGGTCGACATGACTATCAATCAATACCCTGTTTAGTAGCATGTCGAATTATGATCACTACACCATCGCTTTAAGGTTGGTAGACTTTAAAACTCTGGCTTATGCACCTGCGTTATGTGTTTATCGATGAAGGTGCGGCTGCACAATAGCGGGCTTTGAGCTTTTTCTAAACTACTGGATTTTCAATTTGCCAGACCTGGCAATGTGGATAGAAAAATTAAGTAAATAAACTACAAATGCTGTGTTTAGTCAGTGTGCTTGAACTAATCAGTTTGTTTTATAGGGCTTATGTTTTAAGCCCTTAAAAGACATAAAATATCTATAAAAATAACTGTCAAAACTTTCTTTATGTATTTGTACTTTAGCGTTGTTGTTGTACGAACTGTGTTAACAATGACAAGCGCTGATGGCGTATTGCCTGGCCAATTTCCGCACCTTTTTTACCACTTAATAAAACCGTTTTTATATCCACTTGTTCGAGTTGCTTTAACGCTTGGCTTAAGTATTCGTATTGTGGATAAGCAGCGTCGTGCCTGCCTTTGCGGCCGCGTGCATCGCAGCGGCAAGCTTGTAGTATTTGTATAAAACGCTGTGGTTTGCGCAATGCGTCGCATTGTTCGAATATCTTTAATAAACTGCCAGGGCGTAGCTCTAACGCGCGATGAATACGTAAATGATAACGGCAAACCAAACGTGCAATATCGCGGTAGTCGCCAGGGCACTTGAGGCGTTGGCATAATTGCTCTACTGGTTCTACACCGCGTTCTTCATGGGCGATATGACGCGGCCATTCATCTTCGGGCGTTAATGCTTTACCTAAGTCGTGAACTAAACAAGCAAATCGAACAATGGCCTCCGCTTTTTCAGTAGCGGAATAATCTAAGACTAATAAAGTGTGTAGCCAAGTATCTATTTCTGGATGATGCTCGGCAACTTGTGGCACACCGGCTAAGGCATCGAGTTCAGGAAAGAGCACTGCTAAGGCATGGCAATCTTTAAGACTAGTAAAGAAAACAGAAGGATGGGATTCACATAAAGCTTTATGCGTTTCTTGCCATACGCGTTCCATCGCCAAATGTAACAACTCACCGCTATCACTAATGCTTTTCATTAGCTCTAGGGTTTCAGGTGCAATACGAAAACCTAAGTGATGATAACGAGCGGCAAAGCGCGCAACACGCAGTACCCGTAAAGGGTCTTCTGCAAAAGCGGGTGATACATGGCGTAAGTAACGTTGCTTGAGATCGTTAAGCCCACCGTACGGATCGATGATCTTACCTGAGCTATCTTTCGCCATGGCATTAATGGTGAGATCGCGTCTTAGTAAGTCTTCTTCTAAACTGACTTGCGGATGAAACTGCACATCAAAGCCATGATAACCATGACCTTGTTTACGCTCGGTACGTGCCAGGGCATACTCTTCATGACTTTGCGGATGTAAAAACACAGGAAAGTCACGCCCCACTGCCCGAAAACCTTGCGCTAACAATTGCTCGGGTGTTGCGCCCACTACCACCCAATCACGATCTTTTATCGGACGGTTTAATAATTCATCGCGGACGGCACCACCGACCAGATAGGTTTGTGCAGTTAAAGGCTTGTTCATGATGTGTTTAATCGTTGCTTAAGGCGTATGAATCAAACCTGTGTAAGGTTTAACGCCCCGCATGTTGGCGATATTGATTCAGGCGTTGCTGTTTAGTATCGCTGGGGCAAAGATAGGCCGGTACGATATCCTGCATCGAATGGGCGGTGATGCCCAAATCCGTTAAACCATTATGCGTGCTTATATTGGGTTTTTGTAGTGAGCGATCGTTATCGGATGAATACGGTTTGCCTGGCAGGTAATCCATCATGCGGCCTTGCAGGCGTGATGCGGTATCGGGCAGTGGAATGATCCAGCGCTTAAGGCCAAGCTGTTGAGCTATCCACTGCACGATGGCTTGCAGTGTCCAAACTTGAGGGCCAACTAAGGGATAACAGGCACCGATGCTATGCGGCGATGATAATGCCTGGGCGAAGGCTTCGACCACATCGCGAACCCACACAGGCTGCAGCTGAGCTTGTGGGCGAGCTAAAGGTAGCACCGGTGTCAGGTGTAGCACTTGGGCAAAGCGGTTAATAAATTGATCTTCTCGACCAAAAATGACTGACGGTCTAAAGATCGTTGCGTCGATTAAGCCACGTTGTGTTGCCGCCTGGATGAGGCTTTCGGCTTGCCCTTTACTGATGGAGTAATGACTCTCGGCCTGCCCGGCACCTAAGGCGCTCATTTGCAAAAAACGGCGTACACCGCTGATTTGGCAAGCTTCGAGCAGATGTTCCAGCAGCCGTACATGGGCTTGTTGAAAGCCATGACCTTGGTGGCCGGCTTCATTCAAGATTCCGACCAGATTCACCACGGCATCACTGTGACGTAATGTGCGCGCCAAGGCTTGGCTATCGTAAGGATCAACTTGTTGATAACGACAACCGGGCAATGTGGGATGAGTCTCTCGCCCCGGGTTACGGCTGAGAATAATGACCTCGTGATGATCTTGATGCAGGCGGTGCGCCAGGTTGCGACCGACAAAACCGCTGCCACCTAACAAACAGATACGCATGAGATCGTCTCCCGTCGTCAGAAAATGCTGCCATCATGCTTGGCCCAAAGCGAGTAGCTTGTGAAAGGCGCTCGTCACTTATGCGCTTGTTATGGTTTTTATGCTTCTCAAATTAGGGCGCGGCACGACGGCTGCCTTCGGCTTGGCTGGTGGGGCAAGCTACGCTATTCATCGGCCGCCCATTGCTTTGGTAGGCGGTGCGCACTTGGCCCATGGCATCGCTTAAAGACAAATGCGCGCTGATCGGCGTGACTTGGCCATCCATTAACCAATCGTAAATCACGGTGTAGGCCAGAACATTGGGAATGTAATCGCGCGTTTCGTGATACGGAATAATTTCTGGCCAAATATCGACGGCTTGGGTTTGTGGGCGCTCTTTTAACCAGCGATCCACAATATGTGGTCCGGCATTGTATGCACCAGCGGCCAGCATGGGGCTATTGGTGAAACGCTGCATGAGTTGGGCAAAGTACGCCGTGCCCAATTGCAAATTGGGTTGCGCCTGTAGCAGGCCTTTCTTGCCGGGAAATGGCACGCCTAAACCGCGTGCCACTTGGCGTGCGGTAGCTGGCATGAGTTGCATCAACCCGCGCGCACCAGCACCCGAGATGGCATCGGTACGCAAAGCACTTTCGGCACGGATAATGCCGTAAACCAGTGCTGGGTCCAGCCCGCGTTGCTGGGCGTATTGCTCTACATTGCTTTGGTGTTCACGTGGGAAGCGCCAGTCGTAATGTTTGGTCGCTCCAGCGGCGGCCAAAGTCATGATGGACTGGAAGGTCCAACCCTGATCGCGTGCATAGGCCGCGGCGGCCACGGCGCTGCTTTGAGGTAAACCACGTAAGGCTTTACGCCAAGTGGTGCGGGCATGGCTGTGTAAGCCCACAGCGCGCAGTTCAATGGCCCGCTCGATCATCGGGTGTTGGGTTAGGGCCTCGACTTGTTGGCCATT
Organism: Lysobacterales bacterium; assembly: GCA_022360675.1. Taxonomy (GTDB): domain Bacteria; phylum Pseudomonadota; class Gammaproteobacteria; order Xanthomonadales; family Wenzhouxiangellaceae; genus JAKSCJ01. The sequence goes on along the minus strand of JAKSCJ010000129.1, from coordinate 1,986 downwards.
GGGTTTATTGTTGTCGGGGCAAATGGCGTAGGGTTGCTGAACGCGGTCTGCCGCTAAGAAACCGTAATAATTCGCTTTTTGTGCCAGGGCACCGTAGGCTTCGTTGGCGTTTTGTAAACCTAAAGATTCCATGCTGCGGCCCAGCCAATATTGCCAACGGTCTTCATCGCTGCCACTGGCCATGGCATCAATGCTGTCGGCAGTGGCTTGCCAATTTTCTTGACTTAAGGCAACGCGGGCTCGCCAGGCGAGAATTTGATCGTCGCGTTGGCTCTGGGGCAGTTGGTCGATCCACTGGAATGCATCGTTTTCTAAGCGCACCGCACGAAACAGCGCGATTTCGCGTTCGATTTCACCCACTTGCTCGGCGCTAAAGGCGAAGCGCTGCTTTAACGCAGGCCACAGCTTCACCGCGTCATCTACTTCTTTTTTGGCCAGTTTCACCATACCCCAATGGGCGATACGCGCCGCCATGGGGTCGTTAGGCCATTGCTTACTTTTACGCAGCTGGGCATAAGGGTGACGAGCGGTGTCGACCCAACGTTGTAACCAGGGCTTATTGCTACTGTTAACAAAGCGCTTGAGGTAGCGCGCTAAATTATAGTTACCCGCGTTCAGGGCAAGCTCGGCGCGCTGTAGTGCCAGCTCGTCATCAATGCCGCCTTGCTGTTGTAACCAGCGGAAGGGCGCATCGCAGGCTTTCGGTAAGGATTCCCCATGACGCCAGATATCTTGCACGGCACCCACCAGCTTGGGGCCAGCGCCCAGCTGAATGCGTGCGTTGAGTGCTTCGCAACGAATTTTTTTATTATTGCTAGCGGCGGAGAAGCGGATTAGATCGGCGTATTGTCTGGTTTTGGCTAAGTGCTGCAACCATTGACGTTGAAGGCGGCTGTGGAATGAGTAATCTTGATGCTGCGTTAAGTACTTGGCCATTTCCTCGGGCTGAATAAGCCCTGGACTACGGCTGAGTTGTTCGGCGCGCAAATACGGGGTCAGCGGATAGCTTCCCAGTTTTTGTTCGAGTTGGGAGACTTTTTGCCACTGGCCACGGGCGGCCGCTTGCCAAGCCTGGCGGAACCACGTCCGTTCCTGACTGTAGTCGGTGGCCGCGAGGCTACTGTTTATGAAGAACAAGCTGCTGGCGGCAAAAAGAAAACGCTTCCATGTATTCATACCTTTACCATAGGCAGTTCTATGAAATCGGGCAAGGCTTTGGCCAGTGCTTTTGCTAAAAAATAGGGTGAATGGTTGATGGAGTGGTTACTACTTGCCGTAACCGGCGTGGTTTCTGGTGTTGCCGCCGGTTTGTTAGGTATTGGCGGTGGCTTAATTTTAGTGCCTGTTCTCATTTGGTTATTAACTCGCCGTGGGGTGCCTTTAGAAATTGCGGTCAATATGGCCGTGGCTACCGCTTTAGGTGTGATTGTGTTTACCGCGCTCAGTTCCTTGTGGGCGCATCATCGGCGTGGTGCCGTGCGTTGGGGTCTGGTGCGTTTGATCGCCCCATGGATTGCCTTAGGCGCTTTAGTGGGTGCGGCTCTGGCCCATTACTTGGGCGGTTATTGGGTGGCGATTATTTTTGTACTTTTTGCGCTCTATACCGCTTGGCGCATGTGGCGTAGCGCACATTTTGTAGAAGGTGAAGTGTTGGCACTGCGCTGGCCGCGTAGCGTGGGTGTGGGCGCCGGTGTGATTTCAGCCATGGTGGGTATTGGCGGGGGCTCGATTACGGTGCCTTATTTGCGCTGGCATCATTTACCCATGGTCAATGCGGTGGCCACTGGGGCGGCCTTGGGTTACCCCATTGCTATCAGCAGCGTGCTGACTTATATCGCGCTGGGTTGGGGGCAAAGCTTTCATGTGCCCAGCTGGGGTTATGTGTATTGGCCTGGTTTGTTGATTATTGCTGTGTGCAGCGTGGTGAGTGCGCCCTGGGGTGCGGCTTTGGCCCATCGCTGGCCCACACGATACTTGGCACGTATT